>JAJFIE010000280.1 GCA_021775275.1 Rhodospirillales bacterium
CGTGCAGTGGCACCCGGAATTTCTTGTCTTTGACAAGTATCAGCAGGCCTTGTTCCGTACACTGGTAGACGAGGCCCGTTATGGGGATAAGACCGACGCCACCTCTCTTAATGGAGCATAAACAAACATGGGCAATACCGACGATATAACACCGCAAAAACTCACCAAGGACGAACAGCTCGAAGTCGAAGAACTCGTGCGCCCACGCGCGGCTATGCTGTATGAGGTCGTGCGCCAGGAAGGTGTACGGGAGTTGGAGCGCACGTTTGGAGCTTTGTGGTGGTCCGGCATTGCAGCCGGGCTGTCCTTGGGGTTTTCGGTTCTGGTTATGGCCGTTTTAAAAACGCTATTGCCGAATGAAAGCCCCATCGGGCCGCTTATTATGCCGCTGGGTTATAGCGTCGGCTTTCTGATCGTCATCCTGGCGCGTCAGCAGTTGTTCACGGAAAACACCATTACTGCCGTTCTCCCTCTTATGGCGGAGAAAGGTTGGGATAAATTTCACCGCACAGTGCGCCTTTGGGTGATCGTTTTGACGGCTAACCTTGTGGGAACGTTTTTATTCACCGTGTTCATCATGTATAGCGGCGGCGTTAGCCAAGACATCTTGCTCGCCGTTCAGGAAATCGCACGCCACCTTATGGACAAGACGGGATGGGAAATGTTTTCCGGGGCCATTTTATCTGGCTGGCTGATTGCCGCCATGGTTTGGGCTATGCCCAGCTCGGAAGGTATGGGCGTCTTGGTTGTGTTGTTCATTACATACGTGATTGGTCTGCTGGGTGCCAGTCACATCATCGCCGGTTCAGTTGAGGCGTATTTTCTGATTTTGAACGGTGACATATCAGCTTTACGGGCTATATCACATTTTGGCGTGTTGACGTTATTGGGCAATGTCGTGGGCGGCACCACGCTATTCGCCATGATTTCGTATGTGCAAGTTCGCGAAGAGATCAGGCACACATAAATGCAAAGAACGTTTTGCGTGTGCAACCCAGCCATGAAGGGAACGGGATAACACCAACATTCAAGACGAAAGAGGAGTTATATGACCGACCAGCGTTCCACAAAATCAGCCGTGACCTTCCTGGGAAATTCGAGGGACACCTCACTCAAATCCGCCATCAGGCATCCGAAAACCGGTCATAGAAGTAACCGGCCAACGCCCCCAGCACGACCCAGAACAGACCGACGGTGACCAGCGAGGTGACGGCGAAGCGAGCGGCCAGTTCGGCGGGGACGCCGCCGGCCATATCAGCCAGATCGACCATGGCCGGATGGGGCGCCCCGACGATGTGGGGAATGACGGCGAGCAATATCCCGGCCAGCTTCCACAACGGGTTGGGCGAAAACACAATCAGCGCCAATCCGACCGCACTTCCGGCGACGGTAAAGACCCACCATATCTGACGGCCATCTAAATCAGCCGCCATCATGCCGGGCAGTTCCGGTGGCAATCCTAGCGCGGGCGCGAGATAGAGAGCGGCGAAGCCGCCGAGGCCCCACAGCACGCCTTCGTTCAGGCCGACATCCCGTCCACGCAGGGCAAAAACGCCGGTAAGAACGAAACCGAACCCGGTCCCCATGAGGATGGACGTCAGCAGGGTAAAGGCGTGGCGTTCCATGCCACCGCCCGGCATCCATGCCCCCTCATCGTGGGCGTGGCCATCGGTCTCCGCCGCGGCATTTTCGTGGGGGTGTGACGCGGCGTCCCCGCCACCGCCGTTTTCATATATTTCGGCGGCGGCGATCAATGGCGTGGTGGTCACCATCTGCAAGCCCCAGCCGAATATCCCCGCCAGCACGCCAGCGGCGAGGGCGGTCATTACGATGCGTCTGAACATGTCACGTCCTTCGATACAAAATATCTCCGTATACCGGCAACCGGATACACGACGTCATGCGTCGGCTGGAAGCCGACGCCCGATCTTCTCTGCGCGCGCCAGAGTTTTAGTGACAGGGCAACGCGAAAGCGTGACGGCCATCGTGCGCGGCATTATGAATTTCGGCCGACTGGGCGAAACCCACGCCCCATACGACGAATACGCCGAAGACCAGCGCGAACGCTGCGGGCAGAACCCGTGTGGAAACGTCTTGAAGGAGTGCAGTGTGAAAATTTGAAATCTTGGCAGTCATGTGATTCGGTTCCAGACCTGTATCAATATGTGGACCCAATATCACCGCCGTCGGATTATTCCGGCCCCTGGACACCCCGTCCATTGGGCTGACGATGACACCTGACGGCAGGTCTCCTGGCTCACGGGTTGTCGCTCCATCCGGCCTTCCCGGGGCGTCCAGTTTCCTGGCGTTCCAGTGGCCATTATCGGGCGGAGCTCGCCGCTTACAGTTGCGGGGGCAGCCACGGCCAGGATTCCCGATTGGGTCAATCCTTTCCGTGTTCCCTTTTAATCCCCGGGCTCTATCGCCCTTCATGGGGAAACCGTCACTGGAACTTTAATCAGTGATTTTTCTGATCGTCAATGCAATCCGTGCAAATCAGACTATATTTTTGCCACAATACCATGATGAATAGGGTGATGCTGTCCACCCGTGGGATAATCAGAACCTGAATCGGAGCAAATATATGGCGCACAAGATTGCCCTTGTCGATGATGACCGGAATATTCTGGCCTCCGTGACAATGGCGCTGCAAGCCGAAGGATACGACGTGGTGACCTATAACGATGGCGAGGAAGCCCTTGCCGGATTGGGCGCCACGCCGGTCGATCTGGCTGTTCTCGACATCAAGATGCCCCGCATGGATGGCATGGAACTGCTGAAACGGTTACGCAATTCGGATGAACTGCCGGTGATCTTCCTGACCTCCAAGGATGATGAAATCGATGAAATGCTGGGCCTGCGCATGGGCGCGGACGATTACATCACCAAGCCGTTTTCCCAGCGCCTGCTGATCGAGCGCATCCGTGCGGTGCTGCGCCGCAAGGCCGCACGGGACACCGAACCGGAAAGCAAGGATGTCCTGCGCCGCGGTGATCTGTTGCTGGACCCGTCGCGGCATCTGTGTACGTGGCAGGGCAAGCAGGTAAACCTGACGGTAACGGAATTCCTGCTGCTGGAGGCGCTGGCCCGCCGACCG
>JAJFIE010000029.1 GCA_021775275.1 Rhodospirillales bacterium
GGCGCTACGCACGATGAAAGCGAAGCGTGTGCTCCTGACCACCGGTGCGCAGAATCTGGACGCATTCGCCCCTATGCCCGATATATTCTTTCTGGTCCGGCAGATCGAAGATCACCAAAAGCCCCTACCCATGGACCATGCGGATACCATCATCCAGAAACCACCCTATTCGCTGGAAGGGGAGCGGGCGCTTATGGCTGAAAACCGGATTGACACCATGATCAGCAAAGAAAGTGGTGGTGGCGCGACAGAAGCCAAACTCACCGCAGCGGCCGAACTTGGCATCAAGACAGTTCTGATCGAACGTCCACCCGAGCCCCCCGGCGACAATGTTTCCTCGCCAGAAAGCGCGCTGGCCTGGATTGAAGCGCAACTCTCAGTTTGATGCCTGCTTGGGCCGCAGAACATGGTGATGATCTTCAGCGTAGAGACGACTGTCATCAAAGCCTGCATCACCGAAAACACGCCCCACCATGATCAGTGCAGTTCGCGTGATGCCGGACTGTTTCACCTTTTGGCGGATATCGCCAAGCGTGCCCTGGATAAACTGCTCATCCGGCCAACTCACCCGGTAGGCAACCACCACGGGGCAGTCTTCGCCGTAATTTGGCGTCAACTCGCGCACCACCTTGGCCAGATTATTGACCGACAGGTGAATGGCCAGCGTTGCGCCGGTTTTACCCAGGCTTGTCAAATCTTCCCCTTCCGGCATGGAGGAGCTGCGCACCGCCGTGCGTGTCAGGATGACGGTCTGGCTGATATCGGGCAAGGTCAGTTCCCGCCCCAGGGCCGCCGCTGCGGCGGCATAGGCGGAGACCCCCGGCGTCACATCATAGGGAATGCCCAGATCATCCAGCCGCCGCATCTGTTCGGCAATGGCGCCGTAGATGGACGGATCGCCGGAATGAACCCGCGCGACGTCATGGCCCGCCGCGTGCGCACTCACTATTTCCGTAATGATTTCATCCAGATGCATGGGCGCGGTATCCTTGACCTGTGCGTCTTCCGCCGCCTCGGCAATGATCGCCTCGGGCACCAGTGACCCGGCGTAAAGCACCACGGACGCGGAGCGGATCAGGTTCAGCGCACGTATTGTAATGAGGTCTGCCGCGCCCGGCCCGGCACCAATGAAGTGAACAGTCATTGGCTATTTGCTCCCTGACAACCGGCTTTCGCCATTCCGGTCCATTTTTGTTCCATATCCGCGTGGTGTGTAGACCCACCGGCCAACTCCGCGATTAAGCTCAACGCTTTGACTGTTGCCGATCAGCACCAGCGTCAGCATGTCGGCCTTGTCGGGGCCAAGCTCGTCGAGCCGGATGACCGAAATATCTTCCCCTTCGCGGCCCAGGTTGCGCGCCAGCACGACAGGCGTTTCCGCTGGTCGGTGACGCAACAGGATATCGCGGGCCTCAATGATGTGTTTCTGGCGGCGCTTGGAGACGGGGTTATAGAGCGCCACGACAAAATCGCCGAACGCCGCGCCTTCCAGCCTCTGCCGAATGACATCCCACGGCGTTAACAGGTCAGATAATGAGATCGTGCAGAAATCATGCCCGATGGGCGCACCAATGCGAGATGCCGCCGCCTGTATGGCGGAAACGCCGGGACAAACGGAGAGCGCCAGCCGGTTCCAGTCCGCGCGGTCTTCGCGGTCCAGCAATTCGAACACCAGCGTTGCCAGTGCGTAAATTCCCGCATCCCCGGAACAGACCAGCGCCACACGCCGACCTTCTGCCGCCAGGTCCAGTGCCACACGGGCACGGGCTTCTTCCTGCGCCAGTTCCGATTGATGACGCTGCTTGCCCTGAATAACATCCTCGATCAGATCAAGATACAGGCCGTATCCCACCACATCGTCGGCTTGCGCCAATGCCCGCGTCACTTGCGGTGTGCGCCAATCGGCCATGCCGGGACCAATGCCGACAACGGCGAGGGAGCCCTGTGGCCGCCCTGTGGTCTGCGGATTAATGAGCACGCCGCTTTCGACACGGGCAATTGCGCAGGTGGCGCGAAGAGATTTGACTTTGGGTACTATCAGCGCCCCCAACCCACCAACGGCAGCCAGCGCAGCGCCTTCCGCCACGCCATGACAGCCGGTTTCCTGAAATACCACGTCGGACGGATTGGCCAGCCGTGCGGCCTCGGCTTCCAGTTCATCCGGTGAAAAGAACCGCGCCGGAACACCCAAATGATCGGCGAGGGCATGGACAGCCGCCTCGTCCGCTTTCAGATCAATGGACACGACACATGCCACTGCATGGGCGGCAAGATTGGCATCATCCAGAGTCTGGTGAGCCAGAGCAATCAGCTCTTCCGGGTCAGCATTCCGTTCGCACCCCACGCCCAGCGCCAGAACAGGCGGATGAAAGATAAGCCCATCGTCAGCATCTGAACGATCCGTGATGCGAATGCAGTGGACGGCATCAGTTTCGACAAACGTCGCCCGGGATTCCATGATCCAGTCTGCGTTCCCTGCATCCACTTTCAACGCCACAGCCTCATTCGCCAGTAGCGCCGCCATGACGGCTTTCGCCGCCTCCGGATTGGCCACACACCACCCGGCGGGCGGGACATCAAGCGCCAGTCCAAGCCGGGTATCTCCCGCTGTTGTGACTGCCGCTACGCCATTCAGGGCGCCGGCAATGCTAAGCGCCAGTTCGTTTGCCCCATGATGGCCACCGAGCAGCGGCACCACGCTCGCGCCATCGCTGGATACGGCGAGAACCGGGGGCTCTGTTTGTTTATCTGACAGCAAGGGCGCCAGGGCACGGATCAGAATGCCGGACGAAAAAAATCCAACAATGGGCCGCTTGCCAAGAAACAGGCTTTGCAGATGTTCCATGGTTTCCGAAAACGAGACATCAGCCTGATCATCCGCACGCCCGGCGAGGCCATGTATTTCAGAACCCGGAAATTCCTTTTTCAGCACCTGCGCCTGTTCGGCGGCGGCTGAGTCCAGCACAACCAGAGCGACGGGGGCTAACATCCGGCCTCTCCTTCCGACTGGCGAACCAGGATCATGGAAAAGTATGGCGCGCTTTCGCCCGTGAAGTCGGCCAGCGGCAATACCCGTTCGCTTTCCATGCTGGCGTGCTCTACATACCACGCATCGTCGATCCGCCCGAGGCGGGTGATAACATCGCGGACCTTCGATGCATGCCGCCCGAGCTTCATCACCGCTGTCGCTGCCGATCCGGCAATACGTTGCTCCAGATCGCCCTCATCCAGCGTTGCCGGCACGACCGTCAGAACCTGGTTACGCGATACCAGTGGCGCACCTGCGGCGGCGGCACAGGCGACAATGGATGACACACCGGGAACAACCTGTACCCGATGATCGCCCACAAAACGCACAAAGATGTACATGAACGAGCCATACAAAAAAGGATCCCCCTCGCACAGCACGGCCACGTCGCGACCCGCATCCAGATGGGTGGCAATTTCGAGGGCATATTTGTCATAGACATCATGGGCCGGGAAGGCTCCCGGCACCATGGGGGTGCGGATGACGATTTCCGTCTGGTTCCCCGGCAAATGCCGCGCGGCGATAGCGCGGGCAAGACTGTCGCCTTCGTCGGGCGCCGGATATGCAATTACCGGAACGCGCTGAAGCACGCCATGGGCCTTCAGGGTAATCAGGTCGGGGTCACCCGGCCCGACACCCAGCCCGTAGAGGGTTCCGCTCATGTTTTTCTCGCTACCATCTGTAAAACTTCCATCATGGGGCGCATGGCCGTCAGCTTGCCGACATCGCCGGACCGGGCCGCCGAAATGCGCGTGAATGCTGCGCCTAAATCACCGCCAAATGCCATCAGACGCTGCTGCGCCTCCATGGTGACAGCATTGGAAACCAGCACGCCGCCTTGGCTCAGGCGATCCCAGCAAGCTTCCAGAACGCCGACCTGTGACACGCCGCCACCGACAAAAATAGTATCGGGGTCGGGCAGGTTCGCCAGCGCATCCGGTGCTGTCCCCATGACCACGCCAAGATGCGGCACACCGAGGTTATCTGCGTTTTGCCGGATGAAATCGCTGCGATCATCATCACTCTCAAGGGCAAAGGCCTGGCCACCATCCACGGCACGCAGCCATTCAATCGCAACAGAGCCGCATCCCGCGCCAACATCCCACAACACCTGTCCCGGTTGAGGGGCCAGGTGGGCCACAGTTACAGCGCGGACCTCCCGTTTGGTAATCTGCGTGTCATGCTCAAAAGCACCTTCGGGCAACCCCGGCGTGCGAGGCCAGAACACGGCATCCGCCCCTGCGGCACAGTCGATACAGACAGTGTTGAGGTCCGGCACGTTGTCATAAGGCCAGTCGTCCGCCGTCCCCTCGAAACGCTGCTCGCCTGCTGCCGCCATGTCGCTGAAAACCGTCATGTGGCTTGCGCCGAAACCTTTGGCGCACAGCAGGTCCGCCAGTATCTTCGGCGTCTCGCCGTTCCAGCTTAATGCAACAATTCGTGCGCCGGGGCGCATGTGCAGATTTAAGGCAGCGAAAGCCCGACCATGTACTGTCATGGTCGTCGTATCCGGTAATGACCACACCATACGGGCGCAGGCCAGACTAAATGCTCCAGGGTGGGGGATAACGGTGATTTCCGCCGGATCAAACCGCCGCGCCAGGGTGCTGCCCGCGCCGTAGTCCATGGGGTCGCCGGAGGCCAGCACGACAACGGACTTTCCACGCCAGCCCTCCATTTCATCCATGGTGGAGCCAATGCCACCGGACCATGTCAGGCGTTCCGTATCTTCTGCCAGATCAGAATCTGCTACCATTTCCTGATGGCGTTCACCGCCCACCAGCAGGGCTGCACCCTTCAGGATTTCAAGGCTGGCTTGGGCAAGTCCCGCCAGACCATCCGCGCCAACCCCGATGACGGTAATCCAGGCTGTCATGCTGGTTCTCCAGAAACGGCATTGACCGCCGCGGCGGCCATCGCACTGCCGCCTTTCCGGCCACGGAGCGTCAAATAGGGAATACCGCCCGAATGATCGATCAGGGCGGCCTTGGATTCCGCCGCGCCGACAAAGCCGACGGGAAAGCCGAAAATGGCGGCGGGACGAGGTGCGCCATCCGCCAGAAGTTCCAGCAACCTGAACAACGCCGTCGGCGCATTGCCAATAGCAACCACGGCGCCCGCCAGTCGTGCGCCCCAAAGATCAATCGCCGCCGCCGACCGGGTGGTTCCGGCCCCTTGGGCGCGAGCAGGTACAGTTGGTTCGTTCAGGGTACAGATCACCGGATTTCCTGCTGGCAACCGATCACGGATGATGCCGTGGGCGACCATCCGGGCATCCACCAGAATGGGTGCACCGTCGGCAATGGCCGTGCTGGCCGCCGCCGCCACGTCGGACGACCATGCCAGATCATTGACGATTTCCGTCATGCCACAGGCATGGATCAGGCGCACGGCGATGGTGGCCACATCATCAGGCAAAGACGACAAGTCCACCTCGCGTCGGATGATCGCAAATGATTCGGCGTAAATGGCTTCAGGGTCATGGATATAATCAAACATTGCGCACGCCCCGAATTAGGAACCCTGATCTTTCGAGGCCGCGTCGGCGTCGTGATGCCCATGGGAATGACTGGGGGAATGACCATGAGAATGATCGTGGTGGTGATGCCCGTGGTGGACACCATGATCCGACG
>JAJFIE010000281.1 GCA_021775275.1 Rhodospirillales bacterium
CATACTGGCAAAAAACTTAAGGGAGGGTTCCATGCGTTGTCCGTTTTGTGGTCATGATGATACACAGGTCAAGGATTCAAGGCCAACCGAGGACAATTCGGCGATCCGTCGCAGACGGTACTGCTCCGCTTGCGGTTCACGCTTTACGACCTTCGAGAGGGTTCAGCTTCGTGAACTGTCCGTGGTCAAGAGTAACGGCGAAAAAACTCCCTTTGATCGTGATAAACTGAGCCGGTCGCTCCATATCGCGCTCCGCAAACGTCCGGTCAACGAAGACAAAATCGAACGCATCGTCAACAGCATCCAGCGCAAACTGGAAACTCTCGGCGAGAGCGAAATTCCTACCAAGGTGGTTGGCGAGATGGTCATGGATTACCTGTCTGATCTGGACAAGGTAGCCTATGTCCGTTTTGCCTCCGTCTATCGAAATTTCCACGAAGCCAAAGACTTCGAGGAATTCATCGAGCAGATTGGTGACAACGAAAACTGACCCTCTGGACCGCGCGTTCATGCAGATCGCGCTGGGGCTGGCGCGCCGGGGGCTTGGCAACACCCATCCGAATCCGGCCGTTGGTTGCGTGTTGGTACGACCGGATCAGAACAACCGCGTGATCGGGCGTGGTTGGACACAGGCTGGTGGTCGGCCCCACGCAGAAACTGTCGCGCTCGAACAAGCCGGTGATCATGCAAACGGTGCAACGGCTTATGTGACGCTGGAACCGTGCTGTCATCATGGCGAGACGCCGCCCTGTAGCGACGCCCTCATCGCCGCCGGTATAAAGCGCGCCGTCATCGCGCTGGAAGATCCGGACCCCCGTGTATCGGGCCGCAGCATTGCGAGACTCATGGAATCGGGTATTCACGTCACCGCCGATGTCTGCATGGCGGAAGCAGCATGGCTCAATTCGGGCTTTATCTCGCGTATTGCCCTGAATCGTCCGTATTTTACTCTTAAGACCGCGACTACGCTGGATGGCAAAACCGCCACAGCGACGGGCCATAGCCAGTGGATTACCGGCCCGGAAGCCCGCGCGGCAGGCCATGGTCTTCGCGCCACCCATGACGCCGTCCTGACCGGAATCGGGACCGTTTTGGCCGACGATCCGATGTTGAATTGCCGATTGGCAGGATGCGAGGTGCGATCCCCCATCAGAGTCGTCCTGGATGCCGGCCTATCGATTACTACCGACCACGCCATGGTCCGTTCAGCGACACCTGACATGCCGGTATGGATATTTACATCAGGCGAAGATCCGCCGCCCGGCCATGCCGAGGCACTTGCGGATATTGACGGAGTCCATATCATCGCCAGCCCTCAACCTGTCAGCGGACACCTTGATCTAAAATTTGTCGCAACCTGTCTGGCGGGGGAGGGGATCAACCGGGTCCTTATTGAATCCGGGGGGGCCGTCGCCGCGTCTTTTGTTGCCGCAGGTTTAATTGATGAGATCGTGTGGTTTCACGCCGCCTCGCTTATTGGCGGAGACGGCAAGTCCGCCATTGCCAGGCTTGGGGTGGATACGCTCGAACAAGCCCCGATGTTCGAGCGTATCTCTGCTCGACAGGTCGGCGCGGATATGATGGAAACGTACGTCACAAAACGCCAGTAGGAAGCGCCTAAGTGTTTACGGGAATTATCACCGACCTGGGGTCTGTCCGTTCCATCAGTGGTGACGGCGACAAACGGTTCGAATTCACCACGGTTTACGATACCACTGGTATCGACGATGGCGCCTCCATTGCGTGTTCGGGCGCGTGTCTGACGGTCATCGACAAAGGACCCGGATGGTTCGCAGCTATGGTCTCCAACGAGACCCAGTCATGCACCACACTGAAAGGCTGGCGCGACGGAACGCCGGTCAATCTGGAACGCGCCCTCAAGGTGGGCGATGAACTGGGGGGGCATATTGTCTCGGGCCATGTGGACGGCGTCGGTGAAATTGTCTCTGTTGAGCCGGATTCGGAGTCACACCGGTTCCGGGTTCGTGCTCCCGACGCCATTGCCAACCTGATTGCGACCAAAGGTTCCATTACCATCGATGGCGTATCGCTGACGGTAAACGATGTAGAGGGTGATACCTTTGGCGTCAATATCATCCCGCACACCATGGCGGTAACGACCATGGGAAAAAAACAGGCGGGAGACGCTGTAAATCTGGAAGTTGATATGCTTGCGCGGTATGTTGCGCGCCTTCTGGTAAAGGAATGATGCTGTGACGGATAAATCGTCTATCTCCAAGGTCTCGAAACAGGAAATTCAGCGAAGCATGGAAAACGCCGATTACCTGTCGGCGATCAGCGATATCATCGAAGACGCCCGTAACGGCAAAATGTTCATTCTGGTCGATGACGAAGACCGGGAAAACGAAGGCGACCTGGTTATTCCGGCCCAGATGGCTACGCCTGACGCCATAAATTTCATGGCAAAGTACGGTCGTGGGCTGATCTGCCTAACCCTGACCCAAGAACGAATCAAGCAACTGAAGTTGCCGTTGATGTCGCAACACAATGATTCACGCCACGCCACCGCGTTTACGGTTTCGATTGAGGCCCGCGAGGGCGTCACCACGGGCATCTCGGCTTCTGATCGCGCCCGAACTGTTGCGGTGGCGATTGATCCGCAACGGGGCTCCGACGATATCGTCACGCCCGGACATATATTTCCACTGGAAGCCCGTGATGGCGGCACGTTGGTGCGCACTGGTCATACGGAAGCCGCCGTCGACATATCGCGATTGGCCGGGCTCAACCCGTCCGGCGTAATCTGCGAAATCATGAACGAAGACGGCACCATGGCGCGCCTGCCCGACCTGATTCCCTTCGCCCAGCATCATGGGTTAAAGATTGCCACCATTTCCGATCTGATCGCCTACCGTCTGCGCCATGACAGCATCGTTGAACGTACACTCGAAACCACCATGGATACGGAGTTCGGCGGTCGTTTCGATATGTACGTCTACGTCAACCAACTGGCCTATGCAGAACACATCGTCCTTGTGAAAGGTGACATCACAACCGACGAGCCGGTCCTGGTGCGGATGCATGC
>JAJFIE010000282.1 GCA_021775275.1 Rhodospirillales bacterium
AGGTGTTCGACTATTGCTTATCCGTTCACTGAAATCTCGGTGGCGACGGACAACAGCGTGAACGGTAACGGTGCGTCATGATTTATTACCCACAAGGGATCCGTGCCGCTTTCGCGCCATCCAAAAGCCCGAATGGTTCGATCCCCGGTGAAGGTGGATGGCGCCGAATCAAGGACGCCGACGCCCAGGCGCTTGAATGGGATTTCACGAAAACCACGTCCGCTGTCCAATCGCAAAGCATGACTTTGGTACAGGCGAAAGGTAAAAGCGACGGGACGAAGTCTTGTCCCCTGCAACCCGCCACTTTCTGTCTGTACCATGGGTGGCAAGGGTTCAATCAGATGATTAAATGGCAGGCCGATCTCCACGGATGAAACTGCGGTTCCCAGCGTCACTGCGCCGATATTAACAATCTGGGAGGGATGGACGGCGCTATCAGCCAATATAGTAACGGTTAATCCGTTCAGATGATCCAGGCCGGACCATGTGATCTTTGGCGTCCCTGATGTGCCGGTCAGGGCTGCGTCGGTGTTACAGAGATCGTCAAACCGTTCGAGAAACCATGCCCCATTTCGTTCAACAGCCACATACACCTGATTTTCCGCCACACTCAGGGACCGGAATGCGCCATCGGTTTCCTGCCTGCTCCACGCTGTCACCTTTTCAGCACGGAATATTGTCACTGTGGCGATGGTTCCGTCTGCATCGACCACATGTAATTGACGCTTGCTGCTGTGATAATCCAGATCAACGGGTTGGCTGATCATGTGCGGCGCCAGTGTGGCCAGATCATTGGATTGATAGGCTTGTTCCACATCGGTGAACAGGAATTCCCGAAGCCCGGCTCCGTCACGGGGGATAAACAGCGTCGCTCCGTCCACATCACGTGGTGGAATGGAACGATCAATGGGGGAGCCAACCCGGGTCTGCCGGTTGAGCTGTACGCTGCCGGGGGTCAGTGGCTCACCTGTCACCATCCACTCCGCACCGGAAGTGAAAACCTGCAAATGCCGTCCGGAAAAAACAGCACGGATCGCATTAACCTGGTCCGCGAGCAGGGCGAAATCGATAGATTCGTCATCCAGTCCCGTCCCCAGATCAAAATTGAACAGGTCGGCCGATTTGGACATCCATAATCTGTTGGGCAAATCTCGCGAACCACCAATGACCAGACGGTCCTGGTGAAAGCAGATCGCCACAGGCCAGCCGCGAACAGCGGAATAGGACTGCTCTTCCCAGTCCTTTGTGGCCGCAATGCCGTTCAGTGTTTCTTTCACGGTCGCCTGCGCCAGTGTGGCCGAGGTGTAGCCGGTGATTTCCACTTCCTTGTTGATCAGCCGGAATCGGACGCCGACATGATTGGCGTCAAATGCATCCGCTGATGCCGTCAAGGTAATGGAACCTGTAGTGGCGCTGGGTGTCAGGGTCACGCCGTCATCTGCGAACTTATGGTGCGGCTGATAGATGCGGTTATTTTCTTCGATAAACGTCCAATCGTTAAGGATCCATGCCGTGTCACTGGTTCGCGTTATCTTCTTGGGCGGAACATCTGGGTGGGTTATCAGCAGTGTATCTGCGCTTTGCACCCAGTTGATCTGATCCAGTTGAGTTCCATTCCAGGGCGTGACAATGCCTACGACAAGAACACCGTTACGGTAGACATCCATCTTTGCTGCGCTAAATGCCAACAGATAGACCTGTTCCGTATTGAATTCAAAGGCGATCAACCGGGTTTTGCCGGGCAGTGTATCCAGATAACGAAGGCCGGGCCGCCGCCGCACACCACCGGTAGGATGGATGAAAATATTGGTCAGGCTCTTTGCGCCATTATCATAGGCACGCAAATCGCCACGTCCCAGCAGGCGCGGTGAAATCTCGCCTGCTGTGAAGTTGGTTTTATAGGTCCGCAGCCGTACCATTATGCCCTCACGTTGATCAGGCTGAAATCATCGATGCGCCCCGGTGTCGCTTGCTGGGAATCAATGAGCTTAGCGTCGCGGAATGCGATGTTCGCCAGTTTGAACAAGGTTTCTGCCCGACTTGTACTTTCTGTCAGGGGGATGCAGAATTCTGCTGCCAGCCGGGCGATCAGAGCTTGGTCGAAGAACGGGGGATAGCCGGATTCATCGGGGCGGAAAATATAACTAAGGACAAGCTGATCGGAATCAGAATGCAGCCGGGCCTCGGCAATCCGGTAACTCAGCCCGCGGCCCCGGCCTGTTGGCCCCGCTGACAGCGCGCGCAGGAAATCTGACGGCAATTGATAAGCGTAAGCATAATCGGCAACCGGCACTGCAACGAGTCGAGGAAGAGTGGCTTGCGCCGTGGCGAAATTCCACGGATGGGATGACAGCATGCCATCGCGGACTGAACCATACAGGTTTGCCGCGACTTCGGCCTCTGCGGTGCCCTCGTCAAAGGACGTGATGCTTGATGCGCCGATCTTGAGCAATGCACGCGCACAAAGTGCTATGGAGCTGAGCGCCATGGGAGACCTCGTAATCTGATAAATGATGACCGGAAAATATCCGGGCCATGGAAATCCATGACCCGGACACAACGGAACTGCCCTGAAACTATCTGGTCGGGGCGATGGACTACGCCGCAGCCATTAACCCGGCAGCGACAAGCGAGTCGATGACCAGGCCCAGTTGCGTACGGCATTCCGCATCGATAGTCGCGCCGCCAGTGGGGTCGGCGACGAATGTTCCCTGGTTGGGTTCAATTCCGATGGTGACAACGCCGGCAGTGATACTTGTTACGCCGACGACCTTGGTTCCGACAGCGCCATCTGTGTCGATGTTTACCAAAATCAGATCATTGGCTCGTAGAAGATCAGACGCGGCATTGAAATATCCGGCGCCTTCGATAACGGCGGCGGTGTCCGTTGACGTATAATGCCACAACGTAAATCCGTTGGCGTAGGCAAGGACACTCAGATTTTTCGAAAGATAACTCATTGTGTGTTCTCCCTATACTTCGAGGCAGCGCATGGACACCACGCCTGACGTATCGATGAGGCAAGCGCCCTGACTCATCATGTTGTTAATGAAATGCGCGGCGCGATCACCGTGCCAGGTGACATCCGATTTGACTTCGGAGCCGATGGCATGACCGATGGCCGTCTTGTGATACCAGTAGCAGTAACGGACGCTCGCCGAGCTGGTAAGACCCGAATGGGGAATCCACAGTGCGCCCAGCCAACGCTTGGCCTGAGTGCCGCGCCACGGGAGCTCGTCGTCACCCACATAGTCGGCGTTGGCGAATTCCTGAATACCAAGCAGGTCAGACCACTGTTTCCAACCGACAACGGCATAGCGCTCACCATCGTCAGGCACATCGGCATCGCCGAGCATTTCAAATGCGGTCAGAGCCTTCGCCTTGGTTAAGCCGTCCGTGTCGGCACCGGCATAATTGGTGGATGAATCGAGCTGCGCAATAATCAACTCGTCGGTCTTTCGGCCAAGCGCATAGGCCCCTGCCCGTGCGGTGACCGTTCGCTCGTTGGTATTGGACTTCAACTCATCGAGAGAATCTGCCCAGTCACCGGCATAGTAGTCATAGAGCTGACATTCGACCGGCGTATGGTCCACATTCATCACTGGCACCTTGCCGTGGCGGGCTTTGGTGCTGGCTATACCCTTGCCGACCATTTGAAAGGTCGTGGTTGCGCCGATAATTTTATCTTTGGAACGGACCGTATTGCGTAG
>JAJFIE010000283.1 GCA_021775275.1 Rhodospirillales bacterium
TCGGCGTACACCTGTCATGCAGATTGGCGCGGACGTTTTTTGTGACAGCGACTGCATTCTGCGGGTGCTCGACCGTAAAGTTCCCGTGCCGGGATTCTACTCGACCGAGCGAACGTCCTGGGATGCGAGTGGTGTGTTCGATCTTATTTTCAAGCTGATGCTGGTTTTCACTGGTGACGCCATGCCGCCCGGGTTTGTTGAAGACCGGGGTCGACTGTATCTGGGGTCCAACTGGGATATGTCGACAATATCGGCACAAATTCCAGATGCGATCATGACTATTCAGAAACGATTCGAAGCGCTCGACGCCGTCCTCTCCGGGGAGCAGTCATTTCTGGGCGGTGACACGCCGGATGTCAGTGATGCTAATGCCTATCATCTGGTCTGGTTCCTGCGTGGGCGGTGGGCTGATGGACCGGCTTTGTTATCGAAACTCTCCCATGTTCTCGCGTGGGAGCAACGCATGGTGATTATTGGCCACGGCACATGGACAGACATGACATCCGGCAAGGCGCTGGACATTGCCCGGAATACCGAGCCAACAACGCCGACGGGGATTGATCAGGATGGCCCGCCCGGGTTAGAGGTCGGGCAGCCAGTAGCGATTATGCCCCATGGGGATGGTGGTGACCCGGAGGTTTCCGGCACTGTTCATTTTGCCGATGCGAATACAATTGCCGTCATGCGCGAAGACGATCAGGTTGGTACGGTTTGCGTCCATTTCCCGAGGTCAGGCTACCATATTCGTATGAAATAACCCGGTCCGGTGGAACGGGGTGTCTGCCTAACCAATATCCGCTATAAGGTGATTATTGATCCGTTATGGGTGTGGGGCATACGCCGTGTTGATGAGACTCTACCGTTGGTTTGAAAATACATGTGCGGTGTATCCCTCCGATCCTCCGGAGATGCCACCGACCCGGTTTTGGGCATTTCTGTTCCACTACGAAAGGCCGTTCCGAAAGCTGATCATTGCCAGTTCCATCCTGGCTGGCGCGACCGCTCTCGTGGAAGTATACCTGTTTTCCTTTGTCGGTGATCTGGTCGACTGGCTGAACACCACTGAACGAGCGGCCTTTTGGGATGTTCACGGCCTGAAACTGACCATCATTGGCTTGGTCGTGCTGGTCTTTAACCCGTTGCTCAATTTTGCCTATGAAACCGTCGTCCATCAGGGACTTATGGGCAATTTTGCCATGCGCACACGGTGGGAAATTCACCGCTATCTGCTGCGCCAGAGCGTGGCGTTTTTTCAGGATGACTTTGCCGGGCGCATTGCCACCAAGATGATGCAGACGTCTTTGGATGTGCGCGACACGGTCCGGCGGTTTGCCCAGATTTTCCTGTATGTCGGTGTGTATTTCACCGGCGCGATGGTTCTGTTCGCAAGCAGCGATCTTCGCCTGACCGCGCCCATGTTCGTCTGGCTTATCGGCTATCTGGTCACGCTATGGATGTTTGTTCCGCAAATGACGCGCCTGTCGAAGGAACAGGCGGACGCCCGGTCCATGGTGACGGGGCGCGTAGTGGATAGCTATACCAACATCAATACGGTGAAAATGTTCGCCGACGCGGGTGACGAGGACGATTATGCCCGCGATGGCATGGACGTCTTTCTCGGTACCGTTTATCGCCAGATGCGGTTGAGCACGAACATGATCTCCCTGCTCTATATCCTCAATGGGGGACTGTTGTTCTCCGTCGCAGCACTGTCCCTTTGGCTGTGGAGTGTGGAAGCGGTTTCCGTTGGCGCCATCGCCTTTGCGCTTGCCCTGGTGTTGCGTCTGAGGGGTATGTCACAGTGGATTTTATGGGAGGTCTCCATCCTGTTTGAAAGCGTCGGCGTGGTGCAGGACGGCATCGAAACCATATCGCGTGAACAGGCCGTGGTGGACATGTCCTGCGCACGAACCCTGTCGGTGCCTCATGGAGAGATCCGCTATGACGATATTCACTTCAACTATGGCCAGGAGCGCGACGATGGCCGCCACGGTGTCCTGAATGGCCTGAGCCTGACCATCCGACCGGGAGAGAAAATCGGCCTGGTCGGGCGATCCGGCGCCGGCAAGTCCACCCTGGTGAACCTGTTACTGCGGTTCTACGATGTGGAAGGTGGAAAACTCCTGATCGATGGGCAGGATATCTCAGCGGTCACCCAGGAAAGTCTCCGAACGCAAATCGGTATGGTAACGCAGGATACATCCCTGCTGCATCGCTCCGTACGTGACAACATTCGATACGGCAGCCCGGACGCCACCGAAGAAGATATCATCAACGCGGCAAAAAAAGCCCATGCCCATGACTTCATCCTTGGTCTCGCGGACATGAACGGGCGCACCGGTTATGACGCTCACGTGGGTGAGCGGGGGGTCAAATTGTCAGGCGGGCAACGCCAGCGTGTCGCCATCGCACGGGTTCTGCTGAAAGATGCCCCTATCCTGATTTTGGACGAAGCCACCAGCGCCCTGGACTCCGAAGTGGAGGCGGCCATTCAGGAAAGCCTGTACATGCTGATGGAAGGCAAGACGGTGATCGCCATCGCGCACCGGCTCTCGACCATTGCCGCCATGGACCGCCTGATCATCATGGA
>JAJFIE010000284.1 GCA_021775275.1 Rhodospirillales bacterium
GAGCCGAGGGGAATCGAACCCCTGACCTCTTGAATGCCATTCAAGCGCTCTCCCAACTGAGCTACGGCCCCAAATGACTGGTGTCGGGAAACTGCCGTGGCCTGTTTTGGCCAGCAGCGGCGGGAACATAAGGGGCGCGCCTTGGAAATGGCAAGCGAAAACATGCCATTTGTGCGCCCGGAACAGATATCACCCGTCAGTATTCGATCCCTCGACTGAATGCTCCTTGATTTCTATCACATCGTCTTCTTCTTCCAGATCGGACGTATCTTCAATCAACGCGTCGTCATCATCGTCGTCATCATCAATATCATCCACGTCCTCGATACCGGCTGCTTCATCAACGATTTCTTCGGCGGCCTCTCCTGTCGTCGCGACGACAACTTCGGGCTCGGCCTTGACCGGTGCAGGCGCTTCCTTTGACGAAGTCGATTTTCTTGGCTTGAGCAAAGGTTCGATAGAAACATCGGAATCGCAACTCGGGCATGTGACCGGGTTGCGTTTCATATCATAAAACCGCACGCCACAACTCGGGCACATGCGCTTGGTTCCCCATTTAGGTTTTGCCACGTGTATCGTCTCCGTCAGGTAGAATTGGCGGGTGGAATTGGGTGTCGAATGTATGTAAACCCTGCCATAGCCATTTAGCCGCCATCTGTCAAAACGAAAAATGCCCATGCGGGTGATCTTTCGGATTTAGCCATGGTAGCTTATGGACCACGCAGCAACCATTCATCGCTATTCACATGGCCCGGATTGTTGTATGAGACCCTACCGCAACAGTGTCATTCCATCCGGACAGGAAACAATTTTGTGTCAGGCTCAACCATTCAGCCAGCATCATCCCGGCCTGCCGCAACGCTTGGCGGGCGAATTTCCGTTCCCGGCGACAAGTCAATCTCGCACCGGGCGCTGATGCTTGGGGGCATCGCCGTCGGAGAAACGGTGATTGATGGTCTGCTGGAGGGCGAAGACGTCCTGTGCACCGCTGCGGCCATGGAACAGATGGGCGCGGAAGTTATCCGCCCGGATACACCGGGTGGTGCATGGCGGGTTTACGGGCGTGGCGTCGGCGGACTATCGGAACCGGCAAATGTTCTGGATATGGGCAATTCCGGAACCGCGGCGCGCCTGCTGATGGGATTGATGGCGGCACATCCGTTCACGACATTTTTCACCGGTGACGCGTCCCTGAATGGTCGGCCCATGTCGCGCATAACGACCCCGCTGGCACAAATGGGAGCAGCTTTCCATACACGGTCGGAAGGACGCATGCCGCTCGCTGTCATCGGTACGGATCAGCTTGTGCCCATTGAATATTCCCTGCCGGTGGCATCGGCACAGGTCAAATCGGCGGTACTGCTGGCCGGTTTGAACACGGTCGGGCAGACCACGGTCATTGAGAGCAAACCGTCGCGGGATCATTCGGAACGTATGGTAGCGCATTTTGGCGCGGATATCGTGACGCAGGAAACGCCGGATGGCGGACGGCGCATCACCCTTAAGGGTTATCCCGAACTGATGGGTCAGAAAATAACCGTGCCCGGCGACGTCTCGTCGGCGGCATTCCCCATTGTTGCCGGACTGGTGTGTCCGGGGTCAGTCCTTACCGTTACCGGTGTCGGCCTCAATCCCCTGCGCGCCGGACTGATCGCGACCCTGAAGGAAATGGGTGCGTCGCTGGTGCTGGAAAACGATCGTGTCGAGGCCGGTGAGCCGGTTGCCGATCTGGTTGTTACCGCAGGTTCGCTGAAAGGCGTAGAGGTGCCGCCGGAACGCGCGCCCTCCATGATTGATGAATACCCGATCCTGGCCATGGCCGCCGCCTGTGCCGAAGGATCAACGCGAATGACGGGCATCGGCGAGTTGCGCGTGAAAGAGTGCGACAGGCTGGATGCCGTGGCGCGTGGGCTGGAAGCCTGTGGTGTGCAAATTGAAGAAGGCGAAGACTGGCTGGTCGTCCATGGGTCAGGTGGAACCGGCGGCGTCCCAAAAGGCGGCGCAACAGTTCCGGTCCACCTGGATCACCGGATTGCCATGTCGTTCCTGGTCTTGGGCATGGCGGCGGAGACGGCGGTCAGTATTGATGACGCCAGCCCCATTGCGACCAGCTTTCCCGGTTTCATCGACCTCATGAACGGCCTCGGGGCATCAATCTCCATCACATGAGTAATTTTGAGGGAATCGCCAATGCTTGATTTAGACGCCATCCGGGCGGACACCCCCGGTACCGCCAATCGTATCCATCTGAACAATGCCGGGGCCGCCTTGATGCCGAAACCGGTTGTTGACACCGTACGGCGTCATCTGGACCTCGAGGAGGCCATTGGGGGCTATGAAGCCAAGGCCGAGGCGCAAGATGCGCTGGAGGGGGTATATCATTCCATCACCCGGCTACTTGGTGCGAAACGCCATGAAATTGCCCTTGTCGAGAATGCAACTGTGGCATGGAACAAGGCGTTTTTCGGAATTTCGTTCCGCGAAGGGGATCGGATTCTCACATGCCAGTCCGAATACGGCGCCAATTACATCGGCTATTTACAGATGGCCAAGTGGAAAGGCGTGCGTATTGAGATCATTCCCAACGATTCATCGGGTGCGATTGATCCGGAGGCGCTCCGCGCCATGCTCGATGACCGTGTGCGGCTCATTTCAATCACACACATTCCAACCAGTGGTGGGCTGGTCAATCCGGCTGAAGCCATTGGCGCTATCGCCCGCGAACACAATATTCTCTATCTATTGGATGCCTGCCAGACTCTGGGACAGATGCCCGTTGATGTTTCCGCCATTGGCTGTGACATGTTGAGCGCAACAGGGCGTAAATTTCTGCGGGGTCCTCGTGGCACCGGATTTTTGTATATGCGTTCCGATATTATCGCTGATATGGAACCACCCATGATTGATAATTTTGCCGCCAACTGGATTGATGCAAATACCTACACTCTGCGCAAAGACGCCAAACTGTTCGAATTATGGGAAAGCAACACGGCGGCGCAACTGGGACTCGGCGCGGCCATTGATTATGCTTTGAATCTCGGGATTGAGGCCATTCGGGACCGGGCGGAAATACTGTCGAGCCGTCTCCGCGAAGGCCTTGCGGCCATTGACGGCGTTACGGTCCGTGATCTCGGCCATGTGAAGTGCGCCATTGTCACCTTCGAAGTGGCCGGAAAACCACCCGAAGACGTGATTGCTGATCTTAATCAGCGCGGCGTTAATTGCAGCATGTCGACGGCAGATAGCACCATTCTCGATTTTGCGGCGCGTAAGTTGCCGTCTCTCGTCCGGTTGTCGCCGCACTACTACAATACAGAGGTCGAAATCGATACGGCGTTGGAAGTGGTCCAGGCGGCCGCTGAAGGATAATGGATAAAGAAACATGATCATTGCCATTGATGGACCGGCGGGCGCCGGCAAGGGAACCCTTGCTGCCCGGTTGGCCGAGCATTTTGAACTGGCGAAGCTTGATACCGGGTTGTTGTACCGGGCCGTCGGCATGAAAGTCGTGCGGGCAGGTGGTGATCCGGAAGACGAGATCCTTGCCACCACCATGGCCGAAGGTCTGACCACAGCGGATATGGAAGCCGACGGTCTGCGCACGGAACAGGCAGGCAGCGCCGCGTCGAAGGTTTCCGTCTTTCCTGGCGTGCGCAGTGCGTTGCTGGAATTTCAGCGGAATTTTGCCGCCAATCCACCGGGCGACGCCAAAGGGGCCATTCTCGATGGCCGTGACATCGGCACGGTTGTATGTCCCGATGCGAATGCGAAATTCTACATTACTGCCGGGGTCGAGGTTCGCGCCATGCGGCGCTACAAGGAACTGATGTGGCGCGTTGGCGAAGCGGACTATGAGCGGGTACTCGAGGACATGAAAATCCGGGATGCGCGCGATCAGGGTCGCGATGCTTCCCCCCTGCAAGCCGCCGGGGACGCCTGCCAGATTGATACCAGCGGCATGGATGCCGATACGGTGTTTGATACGGCACTGGACTTTGTTTCGGCAAAGGCGTAAAACGCCGCGCCTGTTAAAGGCACATGATAATTAACCACAATTTTTCAAGACCACCGGAACCAACCGGCTGGCCAGAAACAACGATGTATTGAAGGAAGACTGTTATGACTGCTGCCGATACCGCCGCGCAAGCTGACGCGGCCCCTGTAATTACCGAAGATTTTGCTGCGTTGCTGGATGAATCTTTTGGCGATGGCCTCGAAGGCCGTGTCGTCAAAGGTACCGTCATCGCTGTTGATAGCGATGCTGTGACCATCGACGTTGGCCTGAAATCCGAAGGCCGTGTGGCGCTGAAGGAATTTGGCGCTGATGTTGCCCTCAAAGCGGGTGATTCCGTTGATGTTTATGTGGAACGCTATGAAGATCGCGAAGGCATGATCCGCCTAAGCCGCGAACGCGCGCGCCGCGAAGAATCATGGCAGGAGCTGGAAAAAGCCTTTAACAACACCGAACGTGTTACCGGCACCATCTTTGGCCGGGTCAAGGGTGGTTTTATCGTCGATCTGGATGGCGCCGTGGCATTCCAGCCGGGCAGCCAGGTGGATATACGCCCGGTTCGCGACATTACACCTCTCATGGGTAATCCGCAGCCGTTCCAGATCCTCAAGATGGACCAGCAGCGCAACAACATCGTTGTGTCGCGCCGCGCCGTGCTGGAGGAAACCCGCACCGAAGCCCGTTCCGAGCTGATTGCCAACTTGACCGAAGGTCAGGTTCTCGAAGGCATGGTCAAGAACATCACCGACTACGGTGCGTTCGTGGATCTGGGCGGCGTTGACGGCCTGTTGCACGTTACCGATATTGCGTGGCGCCGGATCAATCATCCGTCGGAAGCACTCCAGATCGGTGAAACCGTCAAGGTGCAGGTCATTCGCTTCAATGCCGAAACGCAGCGTATTTCCCTCGGCATGAAGCAGTTGGAAGCCGACCCATGGGATGGAGTCGCCGCCAAGTTCCCGGTCGGCGCCAAATTCAATGGCCGTGTCACCAACATCACCGATTATGGCGCGTTCGTCGAATTGGAGGCCGGTGTCGAAGGTCTGGTTCACGTCTCGGAAATGAGCTGGACCAAGAAGAACGTTCACCCCGGCAAGATCGTTTCCACCTCGCAGGAAGTCGAGGTTATGGTTCTCGATGTCGATCCCGAAAAACGCCGGATCAGCCTGGGCCTCAAGCAATGTTCCGACAATCCGTGGGATAATTTCCTGGCGATGTTCCCGTCCGGTACCGAGGTCGAAGGCGAGGTCAAGAACATCACCGAGTTTGGTCTGTTCATTGGTCTCTCGGGCGAAATCGATGGCATGGTTCATCTGTCTGACCTGTCATGGGATACAACCGGTGAGGAAGCCATCGTCCAGTATACCAAGGGCGATATGGTGAAGGCCAAAGTCCTCGATGTGGATGTGGAAAAAGAACGCATCAGCCTGGGTATCAAGCAGTTGACGGAAGATACCACGGCTGCCGCGCTCTCCGGTGTGAAGAAGGGCGCAGTCGTGACCTGTGAAGTAACCGCCATCACCGATGGTGGAATCGAGGTCAAGGTCAATGGCAATCTTACCGGATTTATCCGTAAATCCGATCTGTCACGTGATCGTTCCGAGCAGCGCCCTGACCGTTTTGCCACTGGCGAAAAGGTTGATGCCAAGATCACACAAATTGACGCCAAGAGCCGCAAACTGACCCTGTCCATCAAGGCCCGTGAGGCCGAGGAAGAAAAGAAAGCGATGGCTGACTATGGGTCATCCGACTCCGGCGCTAGCCTGGGTGATATTCTTGGCGCAGCACTGAAACAGAAGCAGGCTCAGGGCAATAATGAGGTTGGTACAGAGGATAGTGCCGAGGAAGTCCCCGTCGTCGACGAGGTCGCTCCCGCCGAGGAAGTTGCTGCCGAGGAGGCTGCTTCCACTGAGGACGCTGCTGCCGAAGATGAGGCTCCTGCTAAAAAGAAGGCGGCTCCTGCCAAGAAAGCCGCTGCCGCAAAGAAAAAAGCCCCGGCTAAGAAAGCCGCAGCCAAAAAGACCGAAGCGGACGATTGATCATGATGAATGCGGCGCATGGGCAAAACGCTCATGCGCCGTTACTCTGTCTGGGATATTGGAACGACAAATTGGCATATCATGACCATGGATACTGACCGAATACTGGATCGCAGGCGGTTGAAACGCAGTCTGACTTTCTGGCGCGTTGTCGGCGTTCTGGCCATCGTTGCCATTGGCGTCATCACCACAGCACGCCTTGATGTGTTGCCATCGAAACCACATGTGGCGCGTCTGGTGGTCGACGGATTGATCGTTGATGATTTAGAGCGCAATGATGTGCTTGCTGACTTGGTGGACGATGACGCCGTGCGGGCGCTGGTCGTTAACATTGATAGCCCCGGTGGAACATTTGTTGGTGGCGAAAATCTGTATCGTGGCTTGCGCCGTGTGGCGGAAAATATGCCCGTTGTTGCGATCATGGGAAATACCGGAACCTCGGCGGCGTATATGACGGCCATTGCTACGGAGCGCATATTTGTGCGCGAAGGCACCATTACCGGTTCCATCGGCGTGATCCTGCAAACTGCGGATGTGACCGGGCTGCTTGAAAAGTTGGGTGTGAAGCCGGAAACCGTCAAAAGTGATCCGCTGAAGGCGCAGCCAAGTCCTGTAGAGCCTTTTTCCCCCGCAGCGCGTCAGATGATCGAAGGTGTGATCGCCGATTTGCACGATATTTTTGTCGGTATGGTCTCGGAACGTCGGGACATGGCGCCCGAAGAAGCCCGCCGGTTGGCGGATGGGCGGATTTTTACGGGCCGCCAGGCGCTTGACGTTGGCCTGATTGACGCCATTGGCGATGAGCGGGACGCGCTGGAATGGCTGGTGGAAAACGCCAATATTGATCCTGACCTGCCAATTACCGACGTAACGCCACGAGACGAGGTCGATGAGTGGCAGGATATGTTTGCGACGATGTTCGGAAAAGTGCTGTTTTCAGAACGACTTAGGCTTGACGGTATTCTCGCACTCTGGCACCCTCAACTGCATCTATAGATGTGGAGATACGGAACCCGGCTGCCGAATTTGAATCAGCGGGAACTAAACCTCGTCCCATTATAGACAGGGTTGAAACGGCGAGAGGGGATAACGATGACCAAATCCGAATTGATAGCGCGCCTGGCGACGGCAAATCCGCACCTCTATCAGCGGGATATCGAACGGATTGTCACCACGATTTTTGATGAAATAACCGAGGCGTTGGCCAATGGCGACCGCGTGGAATTGCGCGGATTCGGCGCATTTTCCGTGAAACAGCGCGGTGCTCGTGTTGGTCGCAATCCGCGCACCGGTGACGCCGTTTCAGTATCCGAGAAATTCATCCCGTATTTCAAAACGGGCAAGCAACTCCGCGAGAAGCTAAACAGTTAAAGCCAAGACAACAACCCCGACACAATAACCACGGGCATAGCTGGCGTACGTGAAGCATCTATCCTGGATAATTCTTTTCCCATTGGCAGTCCTGCTCATCGTCTTTTCGGTGACCAACAGGGATGCCATCGCCATTGATCTGTGGCCGTTTCCGCTCATGATTGATGTGCCGTTGTTTGCGGTGGTGTTTGCGGCCCTTCTGGTGGGGGTATTGTGGGGTGGTGTTTCAGCCTGGTTGAATGGTGGCAAGACCCGCCGGACCGCGCGCCTTAAATCCCGGGAAGCGGAAATGACTGCGTCCGAAAACCGCCGCCTGAAAGATCGCATAGCAACATTGGAAGCCGATGCACGGGCTGCGGAAACTGACAGGTCCCGTACGGCAACTGACGCCACAAATAATCCGCGTGGCCTGCCGCCACCCGCCGATGGTGCGTGATTATGTTGATCGGGTCAGATTTTTGACCAAGAGAGGCGTTCATGCGGATTATTGACGCCGAAGCGCCCCGTCGGGCACTGGATTTCCCCAGCCTGATGGACGCCATCGCCGAACAGTTCCGCACTGGTGCGGAACTGCCGGCACGCCATCACCACAATATGGCCAAGGATGACGAGGACGATGGCACCATCCTGATCATGCCGGCGTGGGAGAAGGAAGGCTTTCTGGGGATCAAGCTGGTTACTGTCATGCCTGGAAATCTGGACCGGGGCTTGCCCAGCGTCATGGCGTCTTATGCGTTATCTTCGGCTGTGACGGGTGAGCAACTGGCGATGATTGACGGTCCGGAACTGACATGTCGCCGGACAGCGGCAGCATCGGGTCTTGCCGCCCGCTATCTGGCGCGGGACGACGCATCATGCCTGTTGATGGTGGGAACCGGCGTTATGGCGCCCAATCTTGTTCGCGCCCACGCGGCGGCGCGTCCCATCCGCGACGTTGTCATCTGGGGGCGCAATCGCGACAACGCCGGGAAACTGGTGACAGAGCTTGAAGTCGACGGTTTTTCCAACGTGAGCATCGCCGATGATCTGGAATCCGCCGTACGCGCGGCGGATGTGATTTCCTGCGCGACGCTTTCCACCGCGCCATTGATCAATGGGGTATGGTTGCAGCCGGGTCAGCATGTTGATCTGGTCGGCGCGTTCAAACCCGATATGCGGGAAACCGATGATGAATGCATGCGCCGTACAAGGGTTTTCGTGGACACACGTGACGGCGGACTGAACGAAGGCGGTGATATCGTTCAGGCCATCCGGTCGGGAGCATTGTCTGAAGCTGACATTCAGGCCGACCTGTTCCAGTTATGCCGTGGTGAGAAACCCGGTCGCGTCAGCGTCGACGAAATTACCCTGTTTAAATCCTCTGGTACGGCGATCGAGGATCTGGCGGCAGCCAAACTGGCATTCGAGAGATCGTAAGGGTATAACCCTCACACTAAATTCTTGTGAGGCCGCCATGAACCCGACAGACCGTATCTTCACTGCACTCGATACCACCGATGTTTCATTGGCAGTGTCGCTCGCCCGTGATCTGGCAGGACATGTGGGTGGTGCAAAGGTGGGCAAGGAATTTTTCACGGCCAATGGGCCGGACGGCGTGCGACAGGTCTCGGGCACGGGGCTGCCCGTTTTCATCGATCTGAAGTGGCATGATATTCCCAATACGGTAGCCGGTGCGGTCCGCGCCTCTCTGGCGTTGAAGCCTGTTATCGTCAATGTCCATGCAGCGGGCGGCCCCGCCATGTTGCGTGCAGCGTCGGACGCGGCTGCCGAAGCGGGCAGCGGGCGTCCTCTGGTGTTGGCGGTGACGGTTCTTACCTCCCTTGACGAGGATGATTTGCACGCAATCGGCGTTGGTTCAGGTGTTACTGCTCAAGTGGTGCGTCTGGCCAGACTGGCACAGGATAACGGCATTGATGGCGTGGTGTGCTCGGCACAAGAGATCGAGGCCCTGCGCGAGGCCTGCGGTCCGGATTTTAAACTTCTGGTGCCGGGCATTCGCCCCACATGGGCGGCCAGCGGTGATCAGAAACGGGTGATGACACCCGGAGAAGCAGTGGATCGCGGCGCTGACTATCTAGTCATCGGCCGCCCCATCAC
>JAJFIE010000285.1 GCA_021775275.1 Rhodospirillales bacterium
ATGTCACCGAATGCACCGGCGGTGCACAGGCAATCACGGAAGCCAATCTTTCTGATCGCTATCACACCCACTGTGATCCGCGCCTTAACGCCAAACAGTCGCTGGAACTGGCATTCCTGCTGGCCGAAATCCTCAAGGAAAACCGGGGAGCGGAACCGCAACGAGCAATCGCGCAGTCGTAAGGTGGTTTCGGGCCATGAGCGATAAGGATAAAAGTAACGGCAAAACAGGAAACGGGGTTAGCGACGCCTTTGTCGAAGCATGGGCCGACAACTATTTCCTGAAGACCCGATCCATTGTCAGCCATTTTGGCGACATACCGGTGACCTATGCCGTGTTCATGCGCCGCCCGGTGCTGTTTACGCCACGCCTGATGATCGAATGGCTGGAGAAAATGGCGGTGGAACGGGGCGCCGAATTCAAGATCGAGCCGAACTATCAGGAAGGCGACTGGGTTGGTGCGGGCGAGCCTCTGATGTACATTTCCGGCCCGTTCGTTCATCTGGTCGACCTGGAAACCATCTACCTGCAAAAACTGGGCGCCGCATGTGTCGCCGCCTATAACGCCTATACCATGTGTATGGGCCTGCCCAACGTTGCGTTCCTGGCCATGGATTGCCGCCATTGCGCCGGTACGGAAATGGCTGAAATGATGGCCTATGCCGCATCCGTTGGTTCCGAAGCGGCACGGCGGCGCGCCAATGTAAAAGGCTTTGTCGCCAATGCAACCAATGCCACCGCGCATTTTTTTGGCCAGGATAGTGGCAAGGGCACCATGCCCCATGCTGTCATAGGGTATGCAGGTTCAACAATTCGCGCGGCTGAAATGTACGTTGAAGTCTTTCCCGACAGTCCCCTCACGGTACTGGTCGATTATTACGGGCTTGAGGTCACGGACGCCCTGACGGTATGCCACCGCTTCCACGACAAGGCTATGGCCGGCGACATCACCGTCAGACTCGATACCCATGGCGGACGGTTTATCGAGGGCCTTGACCCGCAACGTTCCTACGCCGTTCTTGAACGCCACGTCCCGGACGCCATTCGCCGCTACAGAAACGAGATGGAGTTGCGGTTTCTCACCGGTACCGGTGTCTCCGCCGCCGCCATCTATCATATGCGCGAACAACTGGATCAGGCCGGATATACCAGCGTCAAGATTCTTGTATCATCCGGGTTTGGCGTCAACAAATGCAAGGTTATGGCCGACCTGGATGCCCCCATTGATATGGTAGGAACCGGCTCGTTTCTGCCGGATAACTGGCCCGAGACTTATGCGACAGCAGATGTCGTTTCCTACGATGGCCGTCCGTCCGTTAAAGTTGGTCGAGAGTTCCTGTTACAGAAATAACAAGCGACCTACTCGCCTGATCGCAAAGCATCGCGATGCTGTTGAATTTTATCCACGACTTCCAAAATAAGCTCCAGTGACTCAACGCCATAGCGTTTGGTTACCCGCATTCGTCCCATGTCATCTTCAAGTGTCTTTTCCATTTCCACGAACAGGGCTTCCACCAGCAATGCCAGTCCGGTGTCTGACAATCGCCAATCGCCCCCGGGCGCCCCGGATGCCACGGGGGCCAGATGACCATTGATCACCGATAACATCCATTCCAGCCGCCGTTCCAGATCGACAAAGTGGGGGGCAATTTCCACAACCAGATCGCGGAGCATATGTTTTGTCCGCGGATCCTCATAGACGGTTTCCCATTCAAAATCATCTTTCAGGTCATCGCGCACGCGCTGCATGACCAGATAGGCGTCCTGCTCCAGTTGCTCAATTTTCTCGTGCCCGCTCATCATCCGGATTGCCACAAATACCCCTGACAAAGCCCGACGCGATATGACTTCGGGGTTTTTAACAGCCTCCGCATCGTCGCCTAGCAGATGTGAAAACTGTTTCACCAGGATGCGATCAAAGGCATTGATCCGTTCAGGATCCCACTGCATCTGCGCATGGGATTCGGCATACATGTTCATGGTCCTGGAAATACTGGATGCCAGCTTTTCCGTTTGCCGATGGAAAGAGGCGCTCAAGGCTTCAATATCCTGTGCCAGCAGATGACCACCGCGACGATCCGCCATTCCTTTCAGCGCCCCGATGAAACCGCCGACCACCTTTTCTGCGATGACCTTGCCGTGACCTTCGGCGTCGGCAGGCGCGATCTTCTTGGCCTTTGCTTTGGGCTTGGGCGCAGGTTTGGGGGTGGGCCTGGGCTGTGCCTGTGGTTTTGGTGGAGCAGAAGCTGGCGCCGCCGCCTGGGATTTTGCCCGGGGCTGAGGTTGTGGTTGCGGTCGGGGTTGAGGCTGAGGTGAAACGGATTTCGGTACGGGTGGCGGCGCCTCCTCGGGCATGCTCTCCGGTTTTTCTTCGGACGCGCTCTTGTGATAGCCACCCTTGCCCGGCGCAAATACTTCAACCGTCTGGGTCGCGGCACCCTCGACTTGATCCGATGCTCGTTCAGTTTCGGCCATCTTGTCTGCCATCATCCTTCAAGGATACGTGTATCGCCTTGAATCCTCTACAGGATTCATATCCTCCCTCACATACGCCAATGGAATTAAAAGCACGTTAAATTCGCTGGCAAGGCTGCGTTGACACGCGGCGAGCCACTGCATAGGGTGCCGCCCGCCATGTCTGTAAAATTTACCCGGAAGTCCATGGTAAATAAACGAGGAATTCTATGACCCCGACGGTCCGATTTGCGCCAAGCCCGACTGGCCTGCTTCATGTGGGGAATGCCCGCATGGCGCTGGTCAACTGGCTCTATGCCAGAAAACTGGGCGGCAAGGCTATCCTGCGGCTGGATGACACGGATCAGGAACGCTCCACACAGGAATTTGCTGACGCCATTCAGGCCGATCTGAAGTGGCTGGGCCTCGATTGGGATGCGGTTGAACGACAATCTGCCCGCTTCGACGCCTATGATGCGGCGTTTGAGCGCCTGAAGTCCGGTGGGCGGCTTTACGCATGCTACGAGACGCCCGACGAACTGGATTACAAGCGCAAACGTCAACTGCGCGCCGGAAAGCCCCCGGTTTATGACCGTGCCGGTCTGACGGTCACGGATGAGCAGAAGTCGGCCTATGAAGCCGAAGGCCGCTCGCCACATTGGCGTTTCAAGCTCAATCACACAGAAATCGAGTTCGATGATCTGGTGCGTGGCCCGGTCCATTTCCACGGGGAAAACCTGTCAGATCCGGTGCTGGTCCGGGGTGACGGAACGTATCTCTATATGATGCCGTCCGCCGTGGATGATATAGACATGGGCGTCACCCATGTGGTGCGGGGTGAAGATCATGTCTCGAACTCCGCCATTCAAATCCAGTTATTCGCCGCGCTGGGCGCATCGGTGCCAACCTTTGCGCATCTGCCCCTGATGACCGACGCAGGCGGCGATGGCCTGTCAAAACGCCTGGGCTCCCTCAGCCTCGGCGATTTGCGCGAGCAGGGCGTCGAAGCCATGGCGATCAATAGCCTGCTCGCCCACCTGGGCACGTCCGACGATATTGATCCGTTCACAGACCTGCCAAGTCTGGTGAATACCTTCGACATTGCGCATTTCAGTCGGGCCACACCGAAGTTCGATCCTGACCGGCTGTGGGCGCTCAACGCCCGGCTGCTGCATGCCATGCCTTACGATACGGTCGCCAACCGCCTGACCGGGATGGGGCTTGCCCATGCCGACGCCAGATTCTGGGACGCCATCCGCTCGAACCTCGAAAAACTGAGTGACAGCACAGTGTGGCACGATGTGTGTTTTTCCACCGTGACCCCTTCTATCTTGGCAGGCGACGATGCCTTCCTCGTGGATGCGGTTGTCTGTCTGCCAGCGGAACCATGGGATGAAACCACATGGAACACATGGACAACTCAAGTCAAGGAAGCTTCCGGCCGCAAGGGGAAAATGCTCTTCATGCCCCTGCGTCTGGCGCTGACCGGGCTGGATCATGGACCGGAACTGAAGAACCTGTTACCCATCATCGGACGCGAGCGCGCGGCGGCCCGGCTTGCCGGAAATGCCGCCTGATTATTCACCTGATTGCCTGACCATGACCCTTTTCATTCATAATACGCTGAGCCGGAAAAAAGAGGCCTTTGAGCCCCTGAATCCCGACCATGTCGGCATATATGTGTGCGGGCCGACGGTCTATGACTATGCCCATATCGGCAACGCCCGACCTGTTGTTGTGTTCGATGTTCTGACGCGGTTATTGCGCAGGTTTTATCCGAAAGTCACCTACGTTCGCAACATCACGGACATTGACGACAAGATCAATGCGGCGTCCCGTGAAACCGGCGAAGACATTCGTTCCATCACCGACCGCACGGCCAAAGTCTACCATGACGACATGGCGGCACTGGGTGCATTACCGCCGGATGTGGAACCACGGGCAACCGATCATGTGGCGCAAATGATCACTATGACCGAGCAACTTATCGAGACCGGCAACGCCTATGAGGCCGAAGGTCATGTGCTGTTTAATGTGCCCAGCATGCCGGAATATGGGCGTCTGTCCGGTCACAGCCGTGATGAGCTGATCGCCGGGGCCCGCATTGACGTGGCGCCCTACAAGAAGGACCCGGCAGACTTCGTTTTGTGGAAGCCATCAGATGCCGATACACCGGGCTGGGATAGTCCATGGGGTCGCGGACGACCGGGTTGGCACATTGAGTGTTCGGCCATGTCACAAGAATATCTGGGGACCGAGTTCGACATTCATGGCGGCGGGCAGGATTTGATTTTCCCGCACCATGAAAATGAACTGGCGCAGAGCCGCTGCGCCAATCATTCAGACCGCATGGCTAAATACTGGATGCACAATGGCTATCTGATGGCAGAGGGCGAAAAGATGTCCAAGTCGCTGGGCAACTTCTACACCGTGCATGATCTGCTGGATGAATTCCCCGGCGAAGCCATCCGGCTGGCGTTATTGCAGACCCATTATCGCCAACCTATGGATTTCACCAAAGACGGCATTGCCGACGCGCGCCGGACGCTGGACAAATGGCACCGCATTGCAGGCGACGTGACAGCAGCGGGCGAAGATATGCCCCAAGACCTCATTGACGCGCTGTCGGATGATCTGAACACGCCCAAAGCCATTGCCGAGCTCCACCGGCTGGCGGGCAAAGGAACCGATAATGCCCGTCGCGCTCTGAAAGCCGGAGCAAACTTCATGGGACTGATGGGCGAGACCGCTGACGACTGGTTCAAATGGTCCCCGGCCACCGCCTCAGACGTGGATGAAGCCGCCATTGACGCCCTGATAACCGAGCGGAATGATGCCCGGGCCAACAAGGATTTTACCCGCGCCGACGAAATCCGCGACCAGTTGACGGCACAGGGCATTGTGCTGGAAGACGCTGCTGGCGGCACGACATGGAAGCGTGGCTGACACCAGCGCGTTCTCGCCTCACGACAATGAAAATTATTTGCTGATTCCCCGCAATATTGTCGCTTGGCCCAATATGCGTTGACGGATAGCGTTATGTCATCGCGATTCAGATCAACCGAAAAGACTTAAATACCATGCGCACCACGCTTGCCTCTATTACCGCGCTGCTGCTTGGTGCTTTTTTGATGCTGGTTGGCAGCGGCCTGACCAACACCCTGATCCCGGTTCGCGCTGACATTGCCGAGTTTTCACCCATTTCTATCGGTTTCATCGGCACCGGCCAGTTCGTCGGATTTGTGCTCGGTTGTCTGATCTGCCCGCTGGCGGTTCGCCGGGCGGGTCACATCCGTTCCTTCGCCACTTTCGCCGGGATTGCTGCCTGCTCCATCTTGATTTTGCCCATTGCGCTCAGCCCCTACACATGGCCCGTTCTGCGCGGCATCTTCGGGTTCTGTTATGCTGGCCTGTTCATGGTTATTGAAAGCTGGCTTAACGAACGGGCGACCAATGAATACCGCGGTCGGATTTTTTCCATTTACCAGGTCGTCGCCTTGCTCGGCGCACTGGCCGGGCAACAGTTTCTCGCACTCGGACAGGTGGACAGTTTTGAGCTGTTTTCCTATGCAACCATCCTGTTGACGCTGGCCCTCGTTCCCGTAGCGTTGACGGCAAGCAGGGCGCCTGCGCCATTGCAAACGGTGCGGCCGCGTATTCTCTGGTTAATCAAGCAATCGCCCATGGCGGTAATCGGCTGCGCACTGGTCGGAATGGCCAACGGCGCGCTATGGAGCATGGGGCCGGTGTTTGCCCACAAGCAGGGGCTTTCGATAACCGAGGTCGGCTGGTTCATGAGTGCGGTTATCGCCGGTGGCGCGTTGACCCAGTGGCCCATCGGCCGGATTTCGGACAGGTTCGACCGCCGCTGGGTGATCATCGGCGCATCATCGGCAGCGGCTGTGATTGGGCTATCCTTTTTCCTTATACCGAATTCCGAACTCCCTGTTCTACTTATAAAGACAGCCTGTTATGGCGGGTTTGCGCTGGTGCTGTATTCCCTTTGCGTCGCCCACGTCAATGATCTGGTTGAACCGGAAGATTTCATCCACGTCAGCAGCGGTATGTTGTTGATGTTTGGCGCCGGGGCCATTGGCGGCCCCGTGTTTGCATCCGCCTTGATGGATGCAACCAGTTACAATAGCCTGTTTCTGTTTACCGCAGGATGTCACGCCTCAATCGCGCTGTTTTCCGTCTACCGCCTGTTCATTCGCCCGCGTACGCTTTCCGATGATCGTGAGCCATTTGTCGTCAGCATGCCACGCCCGTCACCCGTTGTTTCCAGCCTCGACCCGCGCGCCGACATCCCGGAGAATTGACACACCCACCATACTGGACTGATATCTGGACTGCGCCATGACTGATGATCCCGTCGACAAAGCCATTTCCCTTCTTAACGCCGCGTTGGCCCTTGATCCGCGCGCCATAACTGATCTGGTCAACATGCGGGTGAAGTGCAACAAGGATCTGGCCAATCACCCGACCATTCAGTCAGGCCAGTATCAGGATGTTTACCGGGTCGGCTTTCTGGGCTTGATGAACGGGGCGTTGAGCGATTCGCCCACTGGCGTCATCGGCGCTGAAGGTCCCATGGACGAAACCACCGGTCATTTCATTAAGATCAAGCGGTTCATCGATCTGCGCCGGGAACGCCTCGATGTCTTGACCTGACGGTCAAATTGTATTTTTTGTCCCGCTACGCGTACTCTATATCATAATCATAGAACATACCAAAATATGCTAAACTGGGCATTTTCGAATCTTAAGAAAGCTAACGAAACCGTGGCATTCAAACCAGTAAGCATTGAAACTGAAACGAAAGACCGCGCTGTGCCGGATGATGCCGAAAGCGCCAGCCGGGAATTATTGTCCGCCATCAGTCATGGCCTGCGCACGCCGCTGAATACCATTATCGGTTTCGCCGAAATGATGGAGGAAGAGCTTCTCGGTCCCATCGGCACACCACAATACCGGGAATACTCGGCCATGATCGGGCGTTCCGGTCGCAGTATTCTTGAGCATTTCGATGCCCAGGTTTCGCGCGAACGACTGAAAGGCATCCGCAACGCCCAGGACTACGAGCATATTATCGAGCTGGCGCCGGATATGATCTGCATATGCGAGAACGGCAGGATTACCCGGATCAATGCCGCCGGCGTCGCCCTGCTCGGTATGTGGGATAGCGACACCCTGATTGGCCGACCCTTCAGTGATTTTGTGCATAATGATTATCAGACAATTATACACCCTGACATGGACGCTCTGGTGCAGGAAAAATACCTTGTACCCATGAAACTGGTCCGTGGCGACGGGC
>JAJFIE010000286.1 GCA_021775275.1 Rhodospirillales bacterium
TTCCTGGTTCAGTTCCTGGTCGGGGTCGGCGCCACTTGCCTTCACCAATTCACGCAAGGATTGCGCGGCCCGTGGCCAATCGCCGGTTGACCAGTACGCCTCCGTACGCAGTTTTTCCGCTTCCAGCGACGGGTCATCTTCGATCAGCACCAACGCCTCAAGAACCTCACCTGTTCCCATTAAGCCACGGGCTTTCAATTGACGTCGCTGGATAGCCAATTCCGGAGGTTGCTCAGTCGGTTCAGAAATTTCTAATGCCTTCAACGCGCCCGGATAATCCTTGGCAAGAATTCTGACTACTGCCAATTGCGCGCCAACGCGGGATTTCTCCACATCCTTCAAGCGGAACTTGATTTGATTGTCCAGCAACGCCGCGGCTTCATTTAACAAATCGACGCCAACCAGTCTGTCCGCCAACTTTCGGATCATTTCGTTGCCAAGCTCGGCAACCGGCGTCAGTTCCTTGAATTCTTCGTAAAGAGCAATAGCTGACACAGGAGCCATGCGATCCGCCTCATTGCGCAGGAACAATGCAGCGAATGTATCTGACATCTGTTGCGTCACCTGTTGGGCTTCTTCGCGTTCGCGAAAATGGGTCGCTGCCTGACGCAAGGTTTTCAATCCCGCACGAAACCCGCCCTGGCGCAGGTACAATTCACCCATACGTCGCAACAGATTGAACTCAAAGTCACCGCCACGCCATGCAAAGCGCAGTTTCTCCATCTCCGCAACGGCTTCAAGGGCTGAAATTCGTTTCATTTTCAGCAATAATTCCGCACGGGCCATGGCGGCAAAGGCTTCACTGGGTCGATGATCGCCTTGCATGGCGGTTTCCCAGTTAAAGATCGCTTCTTCAAAATCGCCAATGACTTCGTTATTAAGCCCCTGGAAGTAGGTCAGTTGGGTTCGCTCTCCATCTGTCAGGTCTTCCGCATTTAACGCTTCAAGAATTTCTGTGGCTTTTTCCGTATCTGTTACCCGTACCGATGCATCGACCACCCAGAATGCCAGAGGAATTCGCATAGCCCGCGGGGAAGGTTCAGGTATGCGCGATGTAGAACGAATGCCCCTCAATACAGCAGGATCCTCGTCGCCCAGTGCAAGATCGACAAGGGATCGCCAAAAAATACCTTCATCAATGGTGTCCAGCTTCGGACTACTCAGATCCGTCTTTGCGTCGTCATAGCGGGCCATGAAGAAATTCGCCATGCCACGGTACAAACGGAAATCTGCGCGCTTTTTCGTTTCCGGAAGATCATCGGCTAATACCTTCAACACACCGAGCGCCTCGGCTGACATGCCATGGGCCAAATAGAACCGGATCAGTTCCAGTCGAGCATCTGTTCGTGCCGTGTCCCCCTTCGCAAAGGCAAGTTCGCTTTCAAGTCCCTGACGGGTCTCATTGAAAAACTCGATGGTCACGGATTGCAGAGGTTCAAAATCAACAATCCGGGATAATGGTCGATCCGAATCGGCCCGTGCATTTGCGACATCTTCGTCAGTCACAGGCGATAAATGTAACGTTCGCGTGCTTGTTATTCCTACCCCTTGACGGACCGGACGGACGCGCAGCGTGTCAATAGTCGGTTCCACGACCAGTCCCTGACTGGATGGCCTGATCCGGAATTGTGGGTATTCGTATTGATGCGTTACGCCATATCCCAACGGGATCACAGGCACGACGATAAAATTATCGCCCATCTCGGGGTCCGTGACGGGGATGGCGTTGCCGGGCTCTGGCACCGGCAGGAATACACGCGCACCCACCGGTGAATCCGGCTGGGCAGCGGCCTCAACCGGGGACAACGTGCTCAGGCTTTGTTCTGCAAACTCCATCGACCAGGTCAATCCTTCCCGCTTGGGGACAGGATTGATTCCTCTTTCGGTCACGGCCCGCAAGATTGTTGCCGCCGGATGGCTGAGTTGGGCAAGATCGCGAAACGCGTCACCGGCAATTGCCCGCATGGCATCCACATCAACGGCGGTCGGTTTGTCGAATATCATCCATAGCGCACCGCCACGCCGGAACACGGCTGCGGCCACTGGCTCATCCCATTCAAAGCGCAATGAGAATCCGGAATCCGTGGTCTCGGCACCCGTTGAAATGACGCCGGAAGCAGCCTGTTGCACGGCTTCACTCGTCGGTTGCTGTAATTCATCAGGCGGTGTCAGAGCCGTTGGCGCTGCATCCCCATCCGCCTCTTCTTGTACAAGGGTTGCAGACTGGGTCGTCGATTGTTCGGATTCAACGACCGATGATTGAATGGTTTCCACTTCAGATGCCGGTTCGGATGTCGATAACGTATCGGGTTCTGGATCAGATCCTGCGGTTTGTCCGAGCTCTGTGGGTTGTGGTTCCGTAGCAGTTTGACTGACTGCTGCCGGCGCAGATGCGGCGGGTAATTTAACCGCCCTGGTGCCATCGTTGGGAATGAATGCATCGAGCACCATCTTGGACCCGGCATAGAAATCCTGAAGACGCGCCCCTTCGGCAATGGCCAGGCTGACGATTGTCTGTCCACCTTCTACCCGCGCACGGGCATCACCGACAACCTCAGGCATTACCGTTCCCAGATCGTTCACAGAAATACTGGCCAGTGCCTCGAAGATGATACGGGCGATGCCGCCATCCCGGTCCACGCGGTAATTCACCTGATTGGGCCAATCAAAAACGAGCCTCAATTTATCAGCGTGAACACCGGCACGGACACCAATTTTTTGTAACCCGGACACGTCCTGCGGCACGACAGGTGTTGGTGCGGTCGTCGAAGTGTTTTCTGCAAGCTCGGGTTCCGCCACGGGCTCAGGTTGGGATGCGGGTTCAGGTTCGGGCGCAGGTGCCTGTTCCGCCTGCGTACCCGCATCCGAACCAGGAGTGCCAATCAAGTCAACGACGATTGCCGCGCCGGCAGAGAAATGCACAAGCTCGAAAGATTTGGTCAGATAAAGCGTTACTGTTCGCCCATCGCCGCCGATTTCTCCCCGCTCAACGTATCCCGGTAATGTCTGTTGAATGATACCGAGGTTGGCCTCAATTGATCGATCAAAGGATATCACCAGTTGCGATCCGGATATTTCAGCCGAATAGTTGACAGGAAAATCCCAGTTAAATGCGATACGGCCGCTATCACCATGGGCCGCCGCACGGACGCGGACCGGTTCTGCATAACCAGGCGCCGCCATTAACAAGGCCACTGACAGCACGAACATCAGGGTAAACGGGCGCAACATTCTTAGTCCCCTACCGTTGGGAAGATAATAATATCAACCCGTCTCGCCATGGCTGTCCGCTCTTCCTCGGCTAAGTCCGGCAACTCATCAAACCGGCTGTCAGAGAACCCATAGGCAACGATATTTTGTTCAACCCCTGACTCTCGCAACAGATTGCCAACTGCCGCTGCACGGGCGATGGATAGTTCCCAATTCGACTCATAGGCATCATCTTCGGGGCTTGATCGATCTGAATGCCCGTTGACCCCCACCTGATTGTTGATATTCCGCAAGACGCCACTTAACGAAAACATGGCATCGCGGGCATCACTGGCCATATTGGCGCGCCCAGGTTCAAACAGTGCGTCACTCGGCAATGCTATCAACACCCGATCATCCATTCGTATTACAAAACTATCGCGCAATAACTCATCTGCTGACAAAAGCTCCTTCATGACAGAAGCCAGATAATCCAAGTTCTCTCCGCTTTCGCGAATCACCGTAGATATATTGTAGTCAGAAGATTGAAAAATTACTTGCTCCTCTTCCACGGTGGGATTGAGCGTCCGCTGCAACGCATTTGTAATCTCATCCCATTCACCCAGATTGACATTCGACATGGCGAACAGCATGACGAAGAATGTCAACATCAAGGATATAAGATCAGAAAAAGTT
>JAJFIE010000287.1 GCA_021775275.1 Rhodospirillales bacterium
CATAGATATCCTTGAACTTGGCGCGGATTGTCTTGACGTCACGTCCATTCGCCTTTGACGCCGCGATCAGTTCTCCGATCTGGCGACCAAGACCATGACACGCCCAGCCCATATGGGTTTCAAGGATTTGCCCCACGTTCATACGAGACGGCACACCGAGTGGGTTAAGGACAATATCCACGGCGGTACCATCATCCAGATGCGGCATATCCTCGCTCGGCACGATACGGGAAATAACGCCCTTGTTACCATGACGTCCGGCCATTTTGTCGCCGGGCTGGATTTTCCGTTTCACGGCGACAAAGACCTTAACCATCTTCATGACGCCGGGGCTCAGGTCGTCACCGCGCTGTAGTTTCTCAACCTTGTTTTCAAACCGCGCCTGAAGCCGGGCGATACCTTCTTCAAACTGGGTTTTCAGGGCTTCAACGTCCTTCATCACCCGGTCATTGGTAACCACAATCTGTGACATCTGACCCGGGGTGTAACCGTCAAGCACCTCTTCGGTGATCTTGGTGCCTTCCTTCAGGCCTTTCGGACCACTCGCCGCTTTCTTGTTCAGCATCAGAGTATGTAGACGCTGCTGGAAACTGCGTTCGAGAATCGCGCGTTCATCATCGCGATCTTTGGCGAGATGTTCAATTTCAGCCCGTTCAATAGAGAGAGCACGTTCGTCTTTCTCAACGCCGCGGCGGGAAAACACACGAACCTCAATCACCGTGCCGGAAACGCCTGGCGGCAATCGCAGCGACGTATCACGAACATCGGATGCTTTTTCGCCGAAAATGGCACGGAGCAATTTTTCCTCCGGCGTCATCGGGCTTTCACCCTTCGGCGTCACCTTGCCCACCAGAACATCGCTCGGCTTCACTTCAGCGCCGATATACACAATACCCGCTTCGTCGAGGTTTTTCAGTGCTTCTTCACCGACGTTGGGAATGTCACGGGTGATTTCTTCCTGACCCAGTTTGGTATCGCGGGCCATGACTTCAAATTCCTCGATATGGATCGAGGTGAAGACATCATCGCGAACGATGCGCTCGGAAATCAGGATGGAATCTTCATAGTTATATCCATTCCACGGCATGAACGCGACGAGCACGTTTTTACCCAATGCCAGATCACCAAGTTCCGTCGATGGGCCATCGGCAATGGTGTCGCCAATTTCCACCCGTTCGCCAACCTTTACCAGTGGGCGCTGATGCAGGTAGGTATTCTGGTTTGAACGCTGGAACTTCTGCAGGTTGAAAATATCAACACCGACGTCAGAACTTGATGTGTCATCGTCGGTTGCGTTCACCACGATACGCGTGGCGTCCACCTGATCAACAATGCCGGACCGGCGGGCGATGATGGTCGCACCTGAGTCACGGGCGACCGGACCCTCCATACCGGTTCCCACCAGCGGCGCTTCGCTTTGCAGCAACGGTACAGCCTGACGCATCATGTTTGAACCCATGAGCGCCCGGTTCGCATCATCGTTTTCCAGAAACGGAATCAATGCCGTAGCAACCGACACAAGCTGCTTCGGAGAGACATCGATGTAGTCGATGTCCTCGCGGCGCGCCATCATGAAGTCGCCACCCTTACGGCAACTGACGAGGTCCTGAACAAACTCACCCTTATCCGTCAGTTCGGCGTTTGCCTGGGCAATGGTATAGCGCCCCTCTTCAATGGCTGAAAGATAGACCACCACGTCCGTCAACCGGCCATTTTCGATCTTGCGGTACGGTGTTTCAATAAACCCGTACTTGTTGATCCGCGCAAAGGTCGCAAGCGAGTTGATCAGGCCGATAGTCGGACCTTCCGGTGTTTCAATCGGACAGATACGGCCATAGTGGGTCGGATGAACGTCGCGCACCTCGAAGCCTGCGCGTTCGCGGGTCAAGCCGCCCGGTCCAAGCGCCGACAAGCGACGCTTATGAGTGATTTCGCTTAGCGGGTTTGTCTGATCCATGAACTGGGACAACTGCGACGAGCCAAATAATTCCCGAACCGCTGCGGCGGCGGGTTTCGCATTGATCAGATCATGCGGCATCACAGTATCGATATCGACAGAACTCATGCGTTCGCGGATAGCCCGTTCCATACGGAGCAAACCGACACGGTACTGGTTTTCCATCAATTCACCGACTGAACGCACACGGCGATTGCCCAGGTGATCGATATCATCGATTTCACCCTTGCCGTCTTTCAAATCGACCAACGTGCGGACCACATCAAGAATGTCCCGACGATGGAGAATACGGACACTGTCATCCCGATCTTCGTAATTCATGCGCGCATTCATCTTGACCCGGCCAACGGCGGAAAGGTCATAGCGCTCGGGATCGAAGAACAGGCTTTTGAACAGTGCTTCTGCTGTCTCCAGGGTCGGCGGCTCACCCGGGCGCATGACACGGTAGATATCAATCAGGGCTTCCTCGCGCGACGTGTTCTTATCGACGGCAAGGGTGTTACGGATATAGGGCCCGACGTTGATATGGTCGATGGCGAGAGTTTCAATCTCGTCAATGTTGGCCTCGGAAAGGGACTCCAACACTTCCTCGGTGATTTCGTCACCGGCTTCAATGAAGATGACGCCGGTTTTTTCATCGATAATATCACTGGCGACATAACGTCCGATCAGGTCCTCGTCTGACACCAATTGCTCGGTGAGGCCTTTTTCCATCAGCTGCTTCAACTGACGCGGAGTCATTTTGCTGCCGGCTTCGGCGGCGACCCGGCCCGTCTTGGCGTTGATCAGATCAGATACCAGTTTGACGCCGCGCAGGGATTCCGGCACGAACGCCGTCTTCCAGCCGCGCTTGATGCGCGTGAAGCTGACATTGTCATAGAAATAGCTGAGGACTTCCTCCGGCGACATACCGGTAACGTCGTCCTGGTTTATCGGCTTGTTCTTTTTCTCGCACTCGGCACGAAGATCGTGGGTCTTCTGGCTGTCCAGGGCCATCAGCATGGTCGTGACCGGCAATTTGCGGCGACGGTCAATACGAACGAACACCAGATCCTTGGCGTCAAATTCGAAATCCAGCCAGGAACCACGATAAGGAATAACCCGCGCGGCAAACAGGAATTTACCCGACGAGTGGGTTTTCCCCTTGTCGTGATCAAAGAAGACACCGGGCGAGCGGTGCATCTGCGAAACGATGACACGTTCCGTCCCATTGACGACAAAGGTGCCTTTTTCCGTCATCAGAGGCATATCGCCCATGTAGACATCCTGCTCCTTGATATCGCGAATTGAGCGGGAACCGGTTTCTTCATCGACATCCCAAACCACAAGACGGAGGGTGACCTTCAGCGGCGCAGCATAGGTCATGCCTCGCTGCTGGCACTCCTCGACATCATATTTCGGCTCTTCAAACTCATAGGAAACGTATTCCAGAGTCCCGCGTTCAGAAAAATCCTGAATAGGAAATACGGACCGGAAGACCTCTTGCAGGCCTGTCTGTGTCCTCTCCGCCGCCGGAATATGGCGTTGCAGAAAGTGTTCGTAGGAAGTTTTCTGAACTTCGATGAGATTAGGCATTTCCGCCACGGTCGAGAGACGACCGAAGTTCTTACGGACGCGTTTGCGACCCGCGAGAGAGCTCGTCATGTGATATCCTCTTAAAATTCCGCTACCGAACCATCCCGCCCCAGTCACCGCAACTGGATCGAAACGATTCTTATTACACGTTGGGCCTTATCGACCCTTCGCGTCCTGTTCGCATTCATGGTTCCCGGCTGCGGTAAAGCCAATACGAATGAATGCTGCGGTTCTTATGGCAAGGCCCCTTAAAACTGTTTCAAATAGAAACCTGGGGACCCGGCAATTCAACTAACAAACGAATACAAAAAGAGCGGATGGGAGCACCTGATCAAGGGCGCTCCCAAACCACACAGATTATTTGAGTTCGACGGTAGCGCCAACTTCTTCGAGCTTTTTCTTCAGCTCTTCGGCTTCGTCCTTCTTGACGCCTTCCTTCAGCGCCTTCGGCGCAGCTTCGACCAGATCCTTGGCTTCCTTCAGGCCAAGACCGGTGATGGTGCGGACTTCCTTGATCACGTTGATCTTCTTTTCGCCAACCGCAGCCAGGATCACGTCGAATTCATCCTTTTCTTCGGCTGCGCCTGCATCACCGGCAGCAGCACCGCCAACAGCGGCAACAGCAACCGGAGCAGCAGCGGAAACACCCCATTTTTCTTCAAGCATGGTCGAAAGCTCTGCGGCTTCCATAACGGTGAGGCTCGAAAGATCCTCAGCAATTTTTTGTAAATCAGCCATTTCTATATCTCCTAGGCTTGAACCGTATCAGTATGGTTAACAGTGACTCACGCGGCGTCGCTCTGCTGTCCCCGCGCCGAAAGAACGCGGGCGACTTGCCCCGCCGGAGCCTGCAGTACGCCGGCAATCTTGGTAGCGGGCGCATTGAGCAGACCGACGAGCTTTCCACGAAGTTCATCAAGGGACGGCAGGGACGCCAGAGCCTTGACGCCAGTGACGTCAAGCTGCTGATCACCCATGGCTCCGCCAATAACGACCAGTTTGTCGTTTTTCTTGGCGTAGTTCACCACCACCCTGGCCGCCGCAACCGGATCTTCGGAAACAGCGACAGCGGTAGGACCGGTGAACAGGTCCGTCAGCCCTTCAAACTTCGTGCCTTGCAGTGCAAGACGCGTGAGACGATTCTTGGTGACTTTGAAGCTGGCACCAGCTTCGCGCATCTGGCCACGAAGATCTTCCATTTCGCCGACAGTCAAACCCATATAATGGGTTACGACAACGGCAGTGGAATCATCGAACACAGAATGCAAGTCAGAGACCATTTCTTCTTTGGATGCTCTATCCATTATCGTCTCCAGTCTCACCTGACTTCTTCAACTCCCCTTAAGGGAAGATTGGAAGTCATTGCATTTTGGCCCTCATGACACCCAAAAAAGGAATGTCGGATAAGGACCGGCTCGCCTGTCCCGTACAACAGTTCAAGCCGTTCAGCGGTCGCCCGATATAAACACCGGGACGACCGGAAAACGGTTTAACACCGTCTATGCAGGTGGATAATCCATTAAGCCGCCAGTCCCCAAAAAGAACCATTGGCACCTACAGTCTCGGACAGGTTGAAGACGGCACTCTGCCGCCTTCTGATCCAGCGAGGCTGTTAAAGCCCCGCCGAAACCTGTTTAAGCAGAGACAGTCTCTGCGATATTCAGACGCACACCCGGCCCCATGGTGGAACTCAGGCTTGCGCGTTGCATGTACGTCCCCTTTACACCGCTCGGCCGCGCCTTGTTCAGGGCGTCGATGACGGCGGAAACGTTTTCGCGAAT
>JAJFIE010000288.1 GCA_021775275.1 Rhodospirillales bacterium
AGATCACTCTGCTTCCGGCCACGGCCAACCAGACCGTCCGCCAAACTAAGCTGGCCAACTTCACGGTGCGACATCTCTGATCTCCTCTAAAAACAACCAGAGATACTTGAATCACACACAAACCATTTATGCAAAGGTCTCTTTTTTCATCCACTGTCTCCATATCTTAAGACAATTGGCGTGTCAGGATCAATCGCTTGCCAGACCCCGCCGCCAGCAGATAAGAATCGATCATGCAATCAGATCTGACCCTGGCGCTACAACACCACACTGCGGGGCGGTTGGTTGAGGCCGAGAGCATTTATCAACAAATTCTACAGGCAGACCCCGGGCACTCTGATGCCCTGCATCTGCTTGGCGTGATTGCCTATCAAAAAGGGCAATACGACGTTGCTGTTGAACGCATCACAAAGGCCATCGCCATCAGCCCCGATTTTGCCGATGCGCATTTCAACCTTGGCAATGCTTTCAAGGACCAGGGGAAATTTGAAGAAGCGGCTGCAAGCTATCATGCGGCGATCGCCATCAAGCCGGAGTATATGGATGCGCATAACAATCTGGGCGCAGTTCTCATCGGTCTGGGCGATCTGGACGGGGCCATGGTCAGTTACCAAAATGTTATCGCCATCAAACCCGATTTTGCCGGGGCCCATAACATTCTTGGCAATATTTTCAAGGATCAGGGGAAATCGGGTGATGCCGCCGCCAGCTATCGCACGGCCATCACCATCGAGCCGAACTACATCGAAGCATACAACAATCTTGGTGCGGCTCTCCTGGATATGGGAGAGACGGACGAGGCCGTGGCCATCTATCACAAGGCCATTGCCATCAAGCCCGATTACATCAACGCACATTTCAATCTGGCTACCATCCTGAAAGATCAGGCTAAACTGCATGAGGCCGTGGTCAGTTACCAGAATGTTATCGCCCTCAAACCCGACTTCACCGAAGTGTATATCAACCTTGGCAATGCCTTCAGGGATCTGGGGAAACTGGATGAGGCTGTGGCCAACTACCGCAAGGCCCTGGACCTGGAGCCGGATTTTGCCAACGCGTATAGCAACCTGGGTGTTGTTCTCCGGGATCAGGGCAAACTGGATGAGGCCATGGCCAGTTATCGCAAGGCCCTTGCCATCGACCCCGATCACGCCAAAGCGCATGCCAATTTAGGTATTGTGTTATTGGACCTGGGCAAGCTGGACGAGGCCGTGGCCAGTTATCACAGGGCCGTCACCATAGATCCCGATTATGTCGATGCACGAAGCAAACTCATTTTTACCCAGAATTACGCATCGAGCCGCACGTCCATGGAGCTACTTGACGAAGCCCGGCGTTATGGAGCGATTGTTACGGCGGCCGCGACCCCCGCCAGCCATCATCTCAATCCACCCGACCCTGACCGTCGCCTGCGTGTTGGCTTCGTGTCGGGAGATTTCTGCTATCATGCCGTCAGTCTGTTTCTTGAACGTGTGTTGTGTGAAATCGATACCAGAAAGCTGGAGCTTTTTGCCTACGCAGCGTCAATCAATGATGACGACATGACCGCCAGTCTGAAAAAAAACATACCTCACTGGCGCAATGTCGTGTGGATGAAGAATGATGCCCTGGCGGCAAAGATCACTGCCGACGGGATCGATATTCTGGTCGATCTGTCCGGCCACACGGACCACAACCGGTTGCCTGTATTCGCCAGAAAACCGGCCCCTGTACAGGTGACGTGGCTGGGCTATTTCGCCACCACCGGCATTGACGCCATTGACTATGTTCTCTGTGACAAATGGGTGCTGCCACCGGACGCAGACAGTCATTTCGTTGAGAAACCCTGGCGCCTGCCCGACAGCTACCTGTGCTTTACCCCGCCGGAGGTGCAGAACGCGGTGGCGGCGCTGCCGGCGCTCGGCAATTCCCATATTACATTCGGTTGTTTCAACAGCCTGTCGAAAATGACCGGCCCGGTGGTGTCGTGCTGGTCGGAAATTCTGCAAGGCGTGCCCGACAGCCGCCTGTTTCTCAAGGCCACACAACTGGGCAGGGACTCCGTGCGGAAAGACGTCCTGTCCCGCTTCTCAGAATATGGGATTGCGCCTGAAAGATTGATCCTTGAAGGCCCTTCGGACAGGGCCACTTATCTGGCGGCCTATGACCGTGTGGATATTTCCCTTGATCCGTTCCCGTATGGCGGCGTGACCACCAGTGTTGAAGGTTTATGGATGGGTGCCCCGGTCCTGAGCTTGCAGGGCGACCGCTTCATATCGCGCGCCGGGGAAAGCATCCTCAACAATCTGGGACTGGGACACTGGCTCGCGGATACGCCCCGGGATTATGTGGAAAAGGCCATGGCTTTCGCCTCCGACGTGCCGACGCTTGCGACCTTGAGGAGCGGACTGCGGGACCGGCTTCTGGGCTCCCCCGTGTGCGACGCCCCCCGTTTCGCCAGAAATCTGGAAAACGCCTTTCAGGGCATGTGGCGGGTTTGGTGTGAACAGCAGGCGGCTGGCGAATGATAGTGTATACCCGGCCGTGGGCAGGGCAGGATTGCGACCGCTTCTGTTTTCGCTCTTAATCCGGGGCTTCTTCATCCTCGCCCACCGGGACCCCGGGCACGTCCTTTTCCGTGCGGATGGTTTCCAGCGTGGTCACCGTGACCACGCCTTCGCTGGCGGTCAGGCGCATGGTGAGTGAGTCGCGGTGGGCCTTGTCGCGGGCCACCAGTTTGAGCAGGAAGTCGCCACCGCCCCGGATCATGTGGCATTCACGGACTTCGTCCCACTGGCTGACCGATTGCTCGAAGGCCTGTAGCACATTCTGCGCCTGGCTTGAGAGACCGACGAGGGCGAAGAACATTTCGGTGAAACCCAGTTTTGCGCCATCCACGGCGGCGTGATAGCCGTGCAGGTAGCCTTCGGCTTCAAGCGTCCGCACCCGGCGCAAACACGGTGGCGCCGAGATATCCACGCGGCGGGCCAGTTCCACGTTGGTCATGCGACCGTCTTCCTGAAGATTGCGCAGGATGGCCCGGTCGATTCGGTCAAGTTTGTGGCGCTGCATAAAAGGCGGTGATCCGTGCATGAAATCTTGTGACAGGATTGCCCGTGGTTCGCGCAATTATATTACAAAAGAGAATTTCCAATTCCAAGCGCCGATGTCCCTGAATTCAGTGGTTTTTTTGTGGATAGTACCTGAAACCCTGTGACGGCGGGCCGGTAACGGCGGTATTTCGGTGCGATTGGCGCAACAACCGGCACAGGTCGCCTTGCGGCAATTCGGCGCGGGTCTTATGTTAGCTCCCTGGCACGCTTCCATTGAAGAATGAAGGAACGATCAACATGGCGGAACGCCTCCATAGCAAGGTTTTGATTATCGGCTCAGGCGCTGCCGGGTATACGGCGGCGATCTATGCGGCGCGGGCCAATTTAGGTCCTCGTCTTGTCATGGGCATGCAACCGGGTGGCCAGCTGACCATCACCACCGATGTGGAAAACTATCCCGGTTTCGCCGATGCCATCCAGGGCCCCTGGCTGATGGAGCAGATGCAGGCGCAGGCGGCCCACGTGGGAACCGACATGGTGCAGGATCTGATCGTCAGTGTGGATTTTTCCAAGCGACCGTTTGAGGCCGTGGGCGATGGCGGCCAGGTCTATTCCGGCGACACCGTGGTTATCGCCACAGGCGCCACGGCGCGTTGGCTGGGGTTGGAATCGGAAGAGAAATTCCGTGGCTTTGGCGTTTCGGCGTGCGCCACCTGCGATGGTTTTTTCTATCGCAACAAGCCCGTCTGTGTCATCGGCGGTGGTAATACGGCGGTGGAAGAAGCGTTATACCTGACCAATTTCGCCTCCAAAGTGACGCTGGTGCACCGCCGCGATGAATTGCGCGCCGAAAAGATCATGCAGGACCGTCTGTTCAGGAACGACAAGATCGATATGGTCTGGGATTCCGTGCTGGAAGAAGTCGTCGGGCAGGACATGACGGCAGGCGGGGGGGGCGTCACTGCGGCCCGTCTGCGTAATGTTAAAACGGGCGAGATCACCGAGGTCCCTGTGGATGGCGTGTTCATCGCCATCGGCCACGCGCCCAATACGGAAATCTTCAAGGGCCAGATCACGCTGGATAGCGAGAACTACATCGTGACGGTGCCGGGCAGCACGGCAACCAATATTCCCGGTGTGTTTGCGGCGGGGGACGTGCAGGACAAGATTTACCGCCAGGCGGTTACTGCGGCCGGAACGGGGTGCATGGGCGCGCTGGAGGCCGAGCGGTACCTCGCCAGTCACGAGGGTATGTCGGAAGCAGCCGCAGAATAAGACGTTAAGGGGAGACGCCCGGGCCATGGACTGGGACAAATTGCGCATCTTTCATGCGGTCGCCGAAGCAGGCAGCCTGACCCATGCCGGAGATTCCCTGAACCTGAGTCAGTCGGCGGTGAGCCGCCAAATCAGCGCGCTGGAAGAAAGCCTCCACGTTCCGCTGTTTCACCGCCATGCGCGCGGACTGCGCCTGACCGAGCAGGGCGAGTTGCTGTACAACACCGCGCACGACGTTTTTTCCAAGCTCGCCATGACCGAAGCGCGCATTACCGAGAGCAAGGAAGCGCCAAGTGGGCCGTTGAAGATCACCACCACGGTTGCGTTTGGTTCGGTGTGGCTGACGTCGCGTATCTCCGAGTTCATTGAGATGTACCCGGAGATCGAGGTCTCTCTGGTGCTGGCCGATACGGAACTTGACCTGTCCATGCGCGAAGCCGACGTGGCGATCCGCATGGAGCCGCCGAAAAAACCGGATCTGGTACAGCGCCATCTGATGAGCATCGGCTACCATGTGTACGCCGCGCCCAGCTATCTGAAGAAGCATGGCATGCCGAAAACACCGGCGGACCTGGATGATCATCAACTGGTGGTCTATGGCGAGGACGCCCACCCGCCGGTAAACAACCTCAATTGGCTGCTGACGGAAGGTCGCGCCAAGGGCAAGGCGCCCAGGAAGCCGGTTCTGAAGGTGAACAGCATCTTCGGCATCTTTCGCGCCGTGGAAAGTGGCGTTGGCATCGGCGCCATTCCCGACTACATGAGCAAGGAAGTGGGGACGCTGATCGAAATTCTGCCGGAAATCCGGGGGCCAAATCTGGACGTCTATTTTGTCTATGCGTCGGAACTGCGTAACACGGCCCGGATCGCGGCATTTCGGGATTTTCTGGTTCATGCCATGCGTTCCAATATCACCAAGGCATAGTTTTTTTGAATAATTCCAGATAATAACCAATAAAAATTGTGTAATATTAAAGAGTTAAGAGTGATATGCGTTTGACGCATAGCTGAATTGCGCGAAACCCCCTTCCAAATCAGAAGCAGGTTCCCTATATTCGGATTGTTGATGTTGCATTGCAGCATCACATCTTCCACCCGAGCCCATGCTTGGGTGTGGGAGCCTCCCAGGCTCCCTCGTCTCCCAGACGTGAAGCCTCCCTGT
>JAJFIE010000289.1 GCA_021775275.1 Rhodospirillales bacterium
GCAGGCCTTCTTCGACCATGGAGCTGGCCAGCCAGGCCAAGCCCAGATCAAAGACTACGAGTTCCTGCTTAACACCCAGGTCCTGAATTATTTTAGCCATGTCGCGCAACATCGCGGGCGTGCTGACATAAACGTCATCACCGCCGCCGAAATTCAATGTGCCGCAATCAAGGGTGCAGATTTCCGGCTTCAGGGCCGTGACATGGGCCAGCCGTTCTTCCGGACCAATCATATCCGTGCCGGGGCCGCCATTGGCCAGATTGTCCGGGTCCGGCACCCAGTCGCCGCCCATACCGGCGGTCAGGTTGATGATCACATCGGTATCGCTGGCGCGGACCAGTTCAACAGCTTCGCGGAACAGCTCAACATCGCGGGAACCCTTGCCGGTCTCCGGGTCACGCACATGGATGTGGGCCACGGCGGCACCCGCTTGTGCCGCTTCGATGGCGGCGTCGGCGACCTGCCGGGGGGTGACCGGAACCTTGTCGCTCTTGGCGGTGGTGTCCCCGGCGCCTGTGACGGCGCAGGTGATGATGACGTCTGTGTTCATGTCTTCCTCTCTTGATCGCAAAAGGTTGCGGTATGACTCGGTTGCAAATTATTGTTCCATCATGCCGAACTGGCCACAGGTTTGTGATGAATTTTCGTCATTTATGACGTATATTCGCCATCTCTGCGGGAGTGATGTAAATGGCTGAGAGCATACAGGGCGACGTCACCGTCCGGTTTGTGTTTGTGCTGATTCCACGGTTCAACATGATGGCGCTGGCAGCAGCGCTGGAGCCGCTTCGTGTGGCCAACTATCTGTGCGGGCGGGCGTTGTACGACTGGACCTTCGTGTCGCCGGAAGGGGGCCGCATTATTGCCAGCAATGGTATGGCCATGGATACGGACCTCTTACCCGTTGACGACCGCCGGGTGGATACCATCTTTGTCTGCGGCAGTTGGGATTCCGAACACTACGAACACCGGGATCTATTCGCCTGGCTTCGTCGGCATGAACGCATGGGCGTGCGCCTCGGCGCCATGGATATCGGGGTTTATATTCTGGCGCGGGCGGGGTTGCTTGCCGGGTACCGTGTGGCCGTTCTGTGGTATTGCATCCGCGCATTTTCGGAAAACTACCCCGATATAGAGCCAGAGGAGCGTCTGTTCATTGCTGATCGTAACCGTATCACCATCGCGGGGGGTACGGCGGGTCTGGACGCCATGCTGTGCGATATTTCGGAGCGCTTTGATCCCCGGTTGGCGCGTGAGGTCGCCGATCATGTGTTGCATTATCCAGTTCGCACCTCGGACAGCGCCCAACGCAACGTGATCAGTGGACAGCAGGAAATCATGCATCCCGTGGTGCGGGCGGCAATCCACCTGATGGAAAATCATGTGGAGGAACCATTATCGATTCCGCAAGTGGCGGCCAAAGTCCATGTTAACCAACGCAAGCTGGAGCGCCTGTTTCACAAACACGCCGGGCGATCTGCGATTGGCTATTACCGCGTGCTTCGTTTGCAGCATGCCCTGGTCCTGCTGACCAATACGGATCTTTCCATTCGTGAGATTTCCGTGGCGTGCGGCTATTCCAGTCTGTCGCATTTCGCCAAGTCGTTTGCGGCACAGTACAACAAGCGGCCACGGGATTGCCGCGACGCCTGGCCCGATGGCGATCCAGCTCCTGTTTGGCCGGGACTGTCCACATCCCTCAATGATTTGCGTCCGCTGGTGGACGAAACGAACTCGGAGCAGTCGTCACACTAGCTTGCCAACCTTGTTCCAGGCCTGAGCAACAGCGACCAGACCGGCGTCGCGTTCTTCCGACAATTCCGAGAACGTTCGTCCGTCGGCCATTTCGTCACAGCTATCGACCAGGGTATCGCGTAGCTCTTTAGTCAGTTCCGGCGCAACCAGCCGAGTCCACGGAAATTTGAGCGCCGGTCCAAACTGATCCAGACAATAGGCCATGCCGCCTTCACCGCCTCCGATGTGGTAGGTGAAACAGGGCCCGGCAAAGGCCCAGCGCGGCCCCGGTCCGTTGACCATGGCGATATCGATCTGTTCCGGGGTGGCCTCGCCATTCTCGATCATGTGCAGGGCTTCGCGCCAGACGGCTTCCTGTAGACGGGTTGCGACAAAGCCGGGAACCTCCTTTTCCATGATGAGCGGGGCTTTACCGGTCAGGGTATAGAAGGCGGCAGCCCACGTAAGAGCCTCCGGATCGGTTTTTTCGCCGCCGACCATTTCCACCAGCGGCAGCAGATAGGGCGGATTGAAAGGATGGGCCACCACGGTGCGTTCCGGTGTGACGCAACGGGCCTGAATATCCGTCATGGAAAGGCCCGATGTAGAGGATGCAATCACCACGTCAACGGGAACCAGTTCACCCAGTTTCTCATAGAGCGCCTGCTTGACCTCAATGATTTCCGGAACGGACTCCTGGATAAATTCAGCGTCATGAACGGCGTCCGCCAGATCACTGGTGCACCGCAACCGGTCGAGGGATGCTCCATCCGACAGC
>JAJFIE010000290.1 GCA_021775275.1 Rhodospirillales bacterium
CACATTGACCCCGGGAACGGATGGTGCTGTTGTTCTGCCTCCGGACGTCATATTCGGTGCAATGGATATGAGTCGCGACGGTTCGGATCTATTGATTGAGATGGCGGATGGTCAGGAAATCCTCATTGAGGATTATTTCGCCCAACAACCACAACCTGATCTGGTTGGTGAACATGGCCAACGAATCGCGGGAGATATTGCGACGGCTCTTGCACGTCCGGTAACATCGGACATCACACCCGAAGAAATCTCGGCTGAACCGATTGGCCAGATCAATTCCATGAGCGGCAATGTCTACGTCGTTCGTGCAGATGGCGGTCGTGTTGAAGCCAATATTGATATGCAGCTTTTTCAAGGTGATGTGCTCAAAACACTGGACGATGGCGCCATTGGCGTCATTTTGGCTGATGAAACCTCGTTTGCCATGTCGGAAAATGGGGTCATGATCCTTGATGAATTGATATATGACCCAGTCGAGCAGGAAGGTAGCCTGTCACTGTTCATGTTACGGGGCATGGCCACCGTGACGAGTGGTCTGATCTCCAAAACGGATCCGGACGGCATGATGGTTGATACCCCGGTGGGAACCATCGGCATCCGGGGCACCCAGATCGGAATTGATGCGACGCAGGGAAATTCCGTATCCATCATTATGATGGAAGAAGCCGACGGTTATATCGGTGAAGTAACCTTCATCAATTCCGCCGGAACAATCGTCATGAATCAGGCCTATCAGGTGATTGGCATCACGGCAGGGAACGCGCCTGAATTCCTGCCGTCAATTGACGCTGAAACAGTGGCTTCGTCTTTCAGCCACAATCTGGCGCATTTGCCGCTGGTCCATGGCGCGGCAAACGATTATTCGACGCAGAAACCGGAAGGGGGAGGCGAACTTGAACTCGAACCGGAACCGGATTCTGAAACCGTGCCTGAGCCCGATATAGAGAGTGAGGCTGTGGATCCGGCGGATGAGGAAACACCGGAAAGCAGCGTGACCCAGGTAGTGACGGCGGAGCTTGCTGAACCATTGCAGCCCTTGCCGCTTGAAATTTCCAGCGCCGCCACAGAGCCAACCGAACCCGAACCGATTGTTAATGCGGAGACGCCGCTAACACCCGAAGACCGACCGGAAGAGACGCCGCCTGAAGAACAGGCGCTTCCGGATTATGGTGTCGTTTTAAACTATCCACCGATTGTATTCCCGGACACGATTAGCACCAGGGAAGATCAGGTTCTGAGCGGCCAGTTACTGGCGACGGATGCCGATCAGGATGCGCTGTCCTTTGCGCTTACAGAGGATGGTGGTCCGGCGAACGGTTCGGTAACGCTGAATCCTGACGGCACATACGTTTATACGCCGGAACCCGATTTTTTCGGGGCCGATACGTTTACATTTCTGGTTTCCGATGGTCAGGGCGGGGTGACGCAGTCGACAGTATCCATTCAGGTGCTCCCCGTCGCAGCGGAACCGACTCTGGCGGTCAGTGATGTCACAACAGGCGATTCCGAACCAGGTATTGTGATTGAAGGTACCCGCAAAGATGATGAAATCACCGGCACCGCCGGGGGGGACACGATTTATGGTGGCCGCGGTGATGATGTCATCACCGGTGATTCCGCCACGGGCGCCGGGGTATTGGAAATTCCGCTACAGATCCAGGTTGGTCTGGAGGAAGGCGAGGTTTTTGAAAATCTTGATATTACCATTCAGGGCGTACCCGACGGCGCAACGTTATCCGCCGGTGCGGACGAGGGCGATGGTGTCTGGTCACTGTCGACCGATGATCTGGACGGGTTGAGCATGACTTTGCCCGAGAATCATGAGGGTGACTTCGGTCTCGTCGTCGAAGCGACCCACACCGATACGGACCCGGATACGGGTGTTACGGACACCGCGAGCAATTCCGCCGTTATCAATGTTAGCCTTGGCGATGACGGTGGTGACGACGTGATTTATGCCGGGCGCGGCGATGACGTTGTCTACGGCGGCGGCGGTGATGATGTGATTGAGGGTGGTAAAGGCGAGGATATTCTCCATGGCGGTGGCGGCGATGACGTGATCGAGGGCGGTAAAGGCGACGATATTATCTATGGCGGGGGCGGCGATGATGCGATCGAGGGCGGTAAAGGCGACGATATTATCTATGGCGGTGGCGGCGATGATGTGATCGAGGGTGGAAAAGGCCAGGATATTATCCATGGTGGGGGCGGCGATGATGAAATCCATGGCGGTGGGGGATTTGATGAGTTCATCTTTGGCCTTGATGCCGGTGAAGATGTCATCGCTGATTATAAACTCGGTGAACAAATCCGTTTCGAAGGAACTGAATTCTCCAATTCGGAACCTCAAATCACTGGAAACGAGAGTGGCGGCGTTTCCATCCTGTTTGGTGATCACAACGTGGAAGTCACGGTTGATAATGTGAATTTGGACCAGCAGAGCTATACGATCACACCCAGTGACGACGGCATCGTTGTGGTCTTTGATGACTCGGAAGGTTGATCAGAGGCCGGGAATGGCGCCCTTTTCCGTGCCAATGACCCGGGTTTGCCGCAACCGGCGACGCCACTTGTCAGCGTCATAATCTGTCCCTCGGTGCAACGTGCAACGGTTGTCCCAGATCACCGTGTCGCCGACCTGCCACTGGTGGGCATAGATATCTTCCGGGCGGGTCGCGCGCTGTAGCAGATCATCAAGCAGGCGACGACTGTCGATACCGGACCATCCCGGGATGGATCGGGCGTGCGATCCCACATAGTAGTTCTTTTCGCCATTTGCAGGATTTTGCCGCACCAGATTATGGGCGACCGGCGGTAACGATGCCGCGTGGTTGGGGTCGACCGGGGCGATGGGGCTCCGTGAAAAGACATAATCATGGATCACTCTCAGACCATCGATGGTCCCGCGTAATTCTTCCGGTAACCGCGCATAAGCCGCCCGCATGCTTGCAAACTCCGTCGCACCGCCTTCTCCCGGTACTTCATAGGCATGGAGAATGGAGACATAGGACGGCACATCACGAAAGGACGAATCCGAATGCCATAACTGGTTGCCGGTCTGATATTTCGTGCCGACATGGGCATTGTCCTGTTTTGTGCTGTCATCCAGGACGTTCCCCACTGTGCCGAAGTACTCGACTTCGCCGGTCTTTCCCCACGTGATATGTTCGGCCTCCGGCACGCCCAATAGGCGTGTGAAGGCCAGGTGGGCGTCATCCGTCATGTTCTGGTCGGGGAAACAAAGCAACGAGTGGGTGTCGATGGCCTGATGAATTTGTTCCAGTTCGTCGCCGGATAACAGGCGAGTCAAATCCACACCGGAGACCCGGGCGCCAAAGTCAGCATGCAAGGGTTCAAAGTTAAGTTGGGTCATTGTCGCCAGGACCTGAAAATCAATGGAAAGCGGTGGTTACTTAATCACTTGATGAATTCCATGGCAACTGGCCAAACGGAATTTGGTGCCGGTCATGTTACGCGAACGCCTGTATACTGCCTGAGAGCCACATTCCCTAAGGTGTCATGTTTAACCTGCCTGTGACGGTGATGCGGAAGTATTGATAGGCAGTCATGTATCTTCGTTTATGCCGCTTTACCTGTCATAAGTGAAAGTTCACAGTCATAGGAAATCGCAATGCACGGGTTCAGATTCCCGGCAAGTGTCTAATCCTCTTGACTTTTCGGCGTCAAAAAGGCTTTTTGTCGCCACAACGACACCTCATTCACGGTTAAGTACTGATCATTCGTCGGGTCGGCCGCTCCTTCGGGTCCGCCACCCTTCTTTACGGTAGATGTGATCGTATTGTTATAGATGGAGACCGGGCCATGGCACGCAAAAGATCCAAAGGTAAAAGCGCCACCTTCATGATGTTCAACGTAACATACGAGGACGGCATGGTTACCTCTAACCGGCGGGTGTCATACGACCTGCTTGACCAGTCTTTTGGTTGCTCCATCGAGGATTTGGCCCATACGGCCATCCAGGACCAGGACAATGAGATCGCCAGTCGCTCAAGCCAGCGCCGCGCCAAGATCAAGTCCATCGCCCGGGCCTGAAACAATGCCTGATACTTTGGTTAGTCCGTGAGCAGTGCTCGCGGTCGGGAACCGTGATTGGAAGACCGGCGTAAGCCTGTCTTTGCACGGCGTTGCTCTTTCAATCTGAATTGCATGCTATAGTATGTCATCTGTTAGCGTATGGACGGGGGAAAGTGGCTTCGGATCAATATCCGGTCTGCGCCGTGTTGATCGAGGAAAATCAATGTCCAGAATTTCAGTTTGTTTTGCACTTGTCTTCACACTCACATTAGTAACCGGCTTTGATAACGCTGCCCGCGCCAAGGATGCTCTGGTTCTCAATACGACTGTATCCATCCCTCTTTCAACAGAGGAAGGGACCGGGATTTCAGATTTACGGCTTTATGAAGTTTTCAGGAGGATGAAAACCGATATTAAGATCAGGTATTTGCCAGCGGAACGGGCGCTGATTAACGCAGACATGGGGATTGATGACGGAACTTTTTTAAGAATTGCCGGATTGAGCAGCTCCTACCCAAACCTCGTTGCGGTTCCGGAGAGTTTCATGGATTTTGAGTTCGTCGCAATTGGCAAAGATGATAAATTTGTTCCCTCTGGATGGGACAGTTTGACTCCGTATGACCTCGGGATAATTACGGGGTGGAAGGTTGTCGAAGACAACACGAAGAATGCAAAGAGTGTGACGAAAGCGAATAATGTTGAGCAACTATTCAAGCTTCTTGAATTCAATCGCGTGGATATAATCATCTATGAGAAGCTTCGAGCATTGTTTGCGCTTCAGGAAAATCCTGTTGAGGGCGCCGTGATAATGGAACCCCCCCTGGTCCGCAAACCGATGTTTCTGTACATGAACACCAAGCATATAGACCTCATTCCGGAGATCGCTGTCGCGCTTCGCGCCAGCAAGGCGGATGGCACTCATGATCGTCTGCAAGAGCAGGCCTTGCAGCAGTTCCAAACACCGAAGTAAACAGTTCCGACCGTGGTTGTTTTCCGGCACTTCCGCCCTGTAGTCTTGAAAATGGGGACCGGA
>JAJFIE010000030.1 GCA_021775275.1 Rhodospirillales bacterium
ACCAAGATGCAGGCTTCGCCGACATCGCCGACCGGGCTGAAAAGCAACACCAGCCCGCGGGGCACACAGTTACAGCCGCTCAACCCGCTCAGTGTCACGCTCGGGGTCGCCAATGCCTCGTTCGTTGCCCAGGCCGTCGACTGGATCCCGGATATTTTGTATCAGATCATCTCCCGGGCTTTCCATCACAAGGGATTTTCCTTTGTGCGTATCTTGCAGCGATGCCCGGAATATGTGCCGACGCTGTTCGAGGAAGCCGTCAATGATCCCTCGAAAATTCATCTGTTGAGTCATGAAAACGGCCTCCAGATAAGCACCGAGCTGTCGAAGGTCTACCGCAATCAGGAGAAACACGATCCCGCTAACGCCAACCGGGCGAGAGAGATCGCGGCGATGACCGACGGCATCCCCGTTGGCATTCTCTATCATGACCCGGATGCGCCACGTCATGAAAATGTCGAGGACCCGGACAAGCTGGGAACGCCGCAGATGATCAAAACCGCCCTGGACGAGGAGTTCGATAAATTCACGATCTGGCCTGCCGGGTGAAAAATCATGCTTGCCCTAGAAAATGAAGAAACCTGTGACGTCATGAACGAGCAACCGATCAACCCTGCCGCCTTTCATCTTATCGGGCGAACCGCCGGGAGCGGGCTCGATGATATCGGCGAGCTTGATCTTCATCCCGCGCTCTACGCCGGCTTCATGAATTTGCACACCCTCCGGCACGACTTCCCCGTGGTGCTTGGCAACTACAACAAGGCGAAAGACTTCGTTCGCTCCCTCTCCGACATCGTCAACGATGTGCTCGCGGAACATGCGCCTCCGGGTGTTGATGGTGCGTATATGCGCTGCCAGGTCCTGAACCTTGAACACGAAATCCGCATGATCGCCGCCGGTGGCGCCGGGATTTCCCTGACAAAGGCATGGGGCATCGCCGTCCGCCGGTTGCGGTCGCGGGCCGGTGACGAGGCGATTGAAGCCCTCGACCAGTGTCTGGAACAGGTCCAGGAGGCGTTCTGGTTCGATGGCCAGGTCATCGACTGCAACGCCGCCACGCCCATGGCCCTTGTGCGACAGGCGTGGGCCATGGATCAACGCGCGAAAGCCCATGTCTCGCGCAAACGGGTTGATGAACTGATCCTCAGACTGGAACACATCCTCGGCGCCGAAATCAAGAAATCCGAAACGACGCTGCTGCCTGAAAACCTGAAAGGCTCTGTGGGGTCCAGTTTCGAAAACGCGTTCGATTTCGACGCCATGTCACGCATCCTGACACCGGCCAGCCCGCGTGACCAGTTACCCGCCGACCGGCGACAGCGCATCCATGACATTCTTCTTGTCCTGCGGTCACAAAGGTTCTTCCGGACGGCGAAATGGAGCGACAGGAAAGGCCGCCGCGTCGCACCGCATTCGTTTCTCTATCACACTGCGGCCTCGGCATTGCGGGTGATACGGGACCGTATGCCGGAGATGGTCGCGCTGACCAAAGCTGTTTCCATGGCCGAGCTGGAGATCGCCAACCGGTATGAGCCACCAAAGCATGACGCCTTCTTCGCAGCCTTCGATGAAACCTCTCTGCTGCCCGAGGATATAGCCTTCTTCCCGACCTATCTGGTCGGGCTTGATGAAGGGCACTACGATCCGGCGGAAAACGCCCGGATACTTGAACTGCTGTCGTCCGGCATGCCGGTCAAGGTTCTGGCCCAGATCGATGATATTCTGGACGGGTTGACGGGCGACGACGGACACCTTCCCCTGGGCGGCATGAGCTGGCAGCTCGCCAATATGGCGGTCGGCCTTAATGACGCCTTTGTCCTGCAAACGAGTTGCGCGAACCTCTACAAATTGCATGACAAGGTGTGGGACGGCCTGACCTGCCCGGGGCCTGCGCTGTTCAGCGTTTTCTCGGGCGGGAATGCGCGCAACACCGGGTTGTCGCCGTATCTGGTGTCTGCGGCGGCCACTGAATCGCGCGCGTTTCCGACGTTCTCATACGATCCGTCCATGGGTCCTGACTGGGCCTCGCGATTCTCCATCCGTGGCAATCCACAGGTGGAACAGGACTGGCCCACCCATGCTTTCTGCTATGAAGACGCGGCCCTCCAAAGGCTTTCCGAGGATATCGTCTTTACATTTATCGAGTTCGCCGTCGGCGACAAAAGGCTTTCGAAATACTTCGCCCGGATCCCGAGAGACGAATGGACGGACGCCATGATCCCCGCCGGTCAGTACCTGAAGGCGGCCTCCGGCAACGGATCGGAAGCCGTCCCCTATGTTCTGATGGTCGATAAAAACCACATGCTGCACCGGCTTGTGGTCGATGACAGACTGATCCGCGCCGCCCGCCGGTGCCGCGACAGGTGGCACAGCCTTCAGGAAATGGGCGGCGTTCACAATTCCCATGCCCTCAGGCTTCTGGAACGCGAACGGGAACGCTGGCAGGCCGACAGGGACCGCGCACCCGAAACCCGCCCTGAACCGGAATCCGGAACCCGCCCCGGACCGGAACCGGACAAAGCGGCCGATGCCGAAAAACCGCCGGCGGTTGCGCCAGCCCCCCCGGACGAGCCGAAGGACATCCCGGAGGACGACCCGGAGGCGGCCCCGGATGATCCTTTCATCGAAACCCCCCGGTGCACGACCTGCAACGAATGCACCGACATCAGCGCACAGATATTCGCCTATAACGACAACAAGCAGGCCTATATTGTCGATCCGGCGGCAGGAACCTACCGGCAAATGGTCGAGGCGGCCGAGAACTGCCAGGTCTCGATCATCCATCCCGGCAAACCGCAGAATCCGAGTGAGCCAAATCTGGAAGAACTGATTGAACGCGCCGCGGCTTTTAACTGAGGCCTCGGCTCTCCCCTGATGCCTGACAAGAAGCCGGACGGGAAACCGACCGCCGAAAACGCAGACACGCTGTCCGCCCTGAACCGGCTCATACTGATGGAGTTTGTAACCGGGTCCAGACAGGACCATAACCAGAACAGATTCTACTTATGAATGAGGACATAGTGGGGAGCACGTCAGTGGCAACGCCATAGTTGTGAGTTCTTCGAAATGAGATATGATTTTGCCTTTAGTGTTCCCGTACGATTGGAAATAAAATTGGACTCCGATACCTCCCTTTCTCAATTCATTGAACACGCACAGGAGTGGTCACTCGGTTATTCCAAGATCGTTTGCACATATCTAGCATTCAAAAGGGATGGTACTTGGTGCCTAGAGCATTCAATCACCGTGTTCTTCACTGATTTGTTTGATGAAATGGAAAAACTACCCATTCCAGTCACGGTTGAAACGGACACAGTATTAGCAATCAGACAAGTAATAGACTTTGACGAACACCTTTTTGACAATGCTGTGAACCATAAGTCATTTGATCCTTTTTCCACTTTTGTGAACGAACACAAAATAACAGTGCCACGCGAGACGGGCACAAAGCTTCGTTACTACTTCGAACCCTTCACACGGAGAGAATTTCCCGGAAATTGGAGATGGCCAGCATTAACTGCTAAATCCGATCAAAACCTCACGAACCACCATTTGCCACAGCAAAATCAACTCGATCTGGAGTTGATGAGTCACGAACTTCCTTATTCCGGGGTACAAGACTTGTTTGAAACCTTTGGCATTCCTCAAACAATTTTTCAGCGAGGGTACTCATGCCCGGAAGCAACTTGGATCATCACTCATCCTGCAATTGTTTTGGATACCAGTGTAATTGAAGATGAAACAGCCAAGATCAAACTAAAATGCCCACACTCACTAGACACCCAAGATTTATCTGTTGGATTACGTGTGTTGACCGGCACGCCACCGATTGTCAGGGCAAATGTGGAAATGTCCAACGCGACATGGGCACCAAAAGAAAAATGGAATTTCGCTGAGGTTGAGGAACCAGTTGGCGCGGGAAAAGTTGCTGATGTCCATCTCAAATATAAGGGGCGGTATTTGGGGCATCACTGGATTAGAGACCCTGAGAAATCGCTAAATCCGAGACATGCATTGTACAAACTTTCAGACAGCAAAGACGTTATTGGCGCAACATTCTTCGACCAA
>JAJFIE010000291.1 GCA_021775275.1 Rhodospirillales bacterium
AGCAACTGCCGCCATTCCATGCAAAATTCCATTTCATGGAAGAGAACAGAGTGTAGGAGAGAGATATGGGAGAAATGGTTTCATTCAAACGACCGGATGGGAGTGAGGCGCAGGGCTATCTGGCAAAATCTGATGGCGCCAGGGCCGGTATCGTTGTGGTTCAGGAATGGTGGGGCATGAACGATCAGATCAAGGGCGTTGCGGACCGTTTTGCCGCCGCCGGATATACTGCGCTGACGCCGGATTTATATGAAGGGCGGGTGACCCAGAGCCCTGATGAAGCCAACCACATGATGACCGGCCTCGATTGGGTTGGCGCCACAGAACAGGATGTCAGCGGTGCGCTCAACTATTTAAAGGCTTTTTGTGGTTGTGATACAGCGGGCGTCATGGGGTTCTGCATGGGCGGCGCGTTGACCATCATTGCCGGCGTCAAGCTGGACGCATGCGACGTAGCGGTTTGCTACTACGGTATTCCGCCTGTGGAAGCCGCTGATCCTGCCAACATGCGGGCGCCGTTTCAGGGCCACTTCGCCAGCCGTGACGACTGGTGCACACCCGAAGCGGCGGATGGGCTGGAAGCTGCTCTCAAGTCATCCGGCGTTGCCTACGAGATGCATCGCTATGAAGGCGAGCACGCGTTCTTCAATGAAACCGTGCCGCCTTATGATGCCGATGCGGCGGCGCTGTCATGGGATCGAACCCTCGGCTTTCTGGGACGGCATCTTTAGGGAATCAAAAACACCGTTTAGCCCACAAATCAAAGTCGTCTGAATCGGTGATGATCGCCTGGATAATGTCACCGGGCGCCACGTCGAAATCACCGTCGAGGAAAACCGAACCGTCAACGTCGGGCGCATCACCTTTGGTGCGCCCGATGGCGCCTTCGGAATCCAGCTCATCAATGATGACGTCCATGGTCTTGCCCACCTTCGGGGCCAGTTTCCGTTCGCTGATGCCGCGCTGTAATTCCATGACGCGCTCCCAGCGATCGGTCTTTTCGTCCTCGTCAACATGATTGGCAAGCTCGTTGGCGGGGGCGCCGGCGACGGGCTCAAACTTGAAGCAACCGACCCGGTCCAGTTGCGCCGCGTCCAGCCAGTCCAGCAGCAGTTCCACGTCGTCGTCTGTTTCGCCGGGAAAGCCGACAATGAAAGTAGACCGTAAGGTTAAATCCGGGCAGTCACGCCGCCACTGGTTGATACGATCCAGCGTCTTTTCACCATGGGCCGGGCGTTTCATGGCTTTCAGGATATCCGGGCTGGCGTGCTGAAACGGAATATCCAGATAAGGCAGGATTTTACCGTCGGCCATGAGCGGGATGACATTGTCCACATGGGGGTAGGGGTAGACGTAGTGCAGTCGCACCCACACATCCAGTGACGACAGATTTTCACACAGATCCAGCATGCGCGCCGCGACAGGCTTCCCGTTCCATGTGCTTTCGGCGTATTTCAGGTCCTGCCCATAGGCGCTGGTGTCCTGGCTGATCACCAGCAACTCCTTTACCCCCGCCCGCGCCAGACGCTCGGCCTCATACATCACGTCGTTGGCCTGACGGCTGACCAGGTCGCCGCGCAACTGCGGGATAATGCAGAACGAACAACTGTTGTGGCAACCTTCGGAAATCTTCAGATAGGCATAGTGCCGCGGCGTCAGGTGCAGGCCCGCCTCCGGCACCAGATCAACAAAAGGATCATGAGGCGGCGGGACGGCGTCGTGGACGGCGTTAACTACTGCCTCGTACTGATGCGGTCCGCTGACAGCGAGAACGTCCGGATGAACATTGCGGATGGCGCTCTCGTCACCTCCCATGCAGCCGGTGACGATGACCCGCCCGTTTTCCTGTATGGCCTCGCCGATGGCGTCCAGACTTTCCGCCTTGGCCGAATCCAGAAACCCGCAGGTGTTCACGATCACCGCGTCCGCGCCGTCATAAGAGGACGCCAGATCATAGCCTTCGGCGCGCAGTTTGGTGATAATGCGCTCTGAATCCACCAGCGCTTTGGGACAGCCAAGGCTGACAATTCCAATGCGGGGCGGGGCGGATTGGGGGTTCTGATCTGACATGGCGTCTAGATAAGGTGGAAACCTTCGGATTGCCAGCGTTTACATGAGATTTGCTGTTACCGGTCGCCTAGTCAAAAAACAGCCATCTTAACCGGTAGAAAATGAACCCTTCGATTCCCGCGAGCAAGCCAAGGCCGCCGCACACCAGCCAGAAAGCCACCGGATTGTCAGCGCCCGGTATGCCACCGACATTGATGCCGAGAAGGCCTGTCAGAAGGCCAAGCGGCAGCATGATCGCCGAAATGATGGTGAGGATATAGACGATTCTGTTCATGCGTTCTGAAAGAAGGTTTGTAATCTCGTCCTGGATGATAATTGCCCGCTCACGCAATTGGTCCAGCTCCTCCAGATATCGGACATTGCGGTCGGCGACTTCCCGAAAAATGGATCTGTCGTGGCCGGTGAACCGCCCGGATTCATCGATCTGAAGGCGTCCGAGCGCCTCGCGTTGCGGCGCAAGATACCGGCGTAGCATCGAACAACCGCGCCGTATATTTCGAAGCGTAGAGCGGGTTTCCAGCCGCGCGGTGTTCTGGCTTTCCTCTAGTTGCTCGAGCCCCTCCGCATAGGAGTCGATGACGCTCGCCATCCGATCAGTCAATAATTCTGCAATCATGGTCACGAACCGTGTCGAGTTGTTTGGCCCGGATCCCGTGGCGAGCAGTTGGCGGATATCGGAAATGGCCATTAAACTGCGGTAACGGACCGAGATGATCCGCCTCTCGTCAATCCAGATTCTGATGCCCACCATGTCCTCGGGGTCTGCGCCCGGATTCAGATTGACGCCGCGAAGAACAATGGCGCACCCGTTCTTTTCTTCAATCACCCGTGGCCGGGTTTCGTGAGCTAGCATGGACTCCGCAACAATTTGAGGTAAACCGCTTTGGTTCTGTAGCCACGTTTTTGTAGCATCTACGTTTAGATCGAAGTGTAACCAGATAGCCTTTCCCGTAGTATGTTCAGTCAACGCGGATGCCATGTCCGTTTGGTATCCGCCGCCGTCACCATCCAGAACATATGCGGCTATAAGGCCAGTATTTTCATCAGCAATCATGACCATGCCTGACAAAGGGGAGAGATAAGATTTCCTGATCGTCGGTTAATCACCGCCATAAAAAAAGAAAAATCTTCCATCTGCTTGAAAGATTCATTTGCCGTGTCAGGTGCGATCTTACACCATCCGGGAAAGTTCAAATGGATTGCGCCGCCTTCGGCGGCATTTTCAGGTTTGATATGGTTCCGGGCAGAGGGAATTTGGAACAATGGCGGATGCAATGAAAACCCACACCCGGGCCATCGTTATCGGCGGCGGGGTCACCGGATGCAGCATTTTGTATCATCTGGCCAAAATGGGCTGGACCGACGTAGTCCTTCTCGAACGCAAGGAACTCACATCCGGATCGTCGTGGCATGCGGCGGGAAACCTTTTTACGCTGACCTCACCCAACTCTGTGTCCGCCTTGCAGAAATATACTTTCGAGCTTTATCCCCAACTCGAAAAAGAAAGCGGACAGGCGACGGGTTTTCACCCGACAGGCGGACTTTCTCTCGCCCGGACGCCTGACCAGACAACAGCGCTTAAAATCGCTCGTGGACGTGGGCGCCGTCTGGGGATTGATGCCGAATTTATCTCCTTCGAGGAGGCCAGAAAACACGCCCCCATCCTGAACACTGATCCCCTCCATTCTGTTCTGTGGGAGCCCATGAAGGGTCATGTGGATCCCGCCAGTGCAACCATGGCGTATGCGAAAGCAGCCCGGAATATGGGCGCAACGGTCTACCGTCATACGGAAGTGATGGAAACCAACCGCAAATCCGGGGGAGGATGGTCCGTTGTGACAAACAACGGAACCATTGATTGCGAAATTCTGATCAATGCTTCGGGGCTTTGGGCCCGCGAAGTCGCGGCCATGGCGGAGATTTCGTTGCCCCTCATGCCAGTGGAGCACCATTATCTGGTAACCGAGACCATTCCGGAAATTGAAGCCATGGAAACGGAATTTCCCAGTGTCTCCGATGGCGAATCCAATCTTTATTCCCGCCAGGAGGGACAAGGGCTCCTCCTCGGAGCCTATGAAGATAAATGCTATCATTGGGCCGAGGATGGCACGCCGCTGGATTTTGATCATGAACTGCTGGCCGATGATCTGGGTCGCATGGAATGGAACTTTGAGCGCGCCTGTGAGATATTTCCCGTCGTTGCCGAGGCCGGTGTTAAAACCGTCATCAACGGCCCGATGATTTTTTCACCCGATTTAGGCCCGTTGCTAGGCCCCTATCCCGGAATGCCGGACTATTTCTGCGCCTGTGGTGTGATGACCGGGTTCAACCAAGGCGGCGGCATTGGCCGGGAACTGGCGCACTGGATTATCGATGGCGAACCCAGCATTGATATCTTCTGTTGGGACGTCACCCGGTTTGGCGACCATGTGAGCACGGAATATACACGGGCCAGAACCGGCTATTTCTATGAAAACCGCAGTGCGCGAATTTATCCGGAACACCAGTTTGATGTGGGCCGACCAGTGCGCACCTTCCCGTTATATGACCGGCAGAAAGCAGCAGGGGCTGTGTTCGGCGAAAGCTATGGCTGGGAGGCACCGTTGTGGTATGCCCGCGAGGGCGAAGAAGCCCGCGATGTCTATTCCTACAAGCGCGGTAACTGGTTTGATGCGGTGGGGGAAGAATGCCGTGCCGTGCGGGATGGTGCGGGATTGTTCGAGGTTTCAACCTTTGCCAAATACGCCATCATAGGGCCGGGGGCGGAGGACTGGCTGAACCATATGCTTGCCAACAGGATGCCGCCGACCATCGGGCGCACACGTCTTAGCCCCATGTTAAGCCCCAAGGGAAAAGTCATCGGCGATTTTACCGTGACACGCATGGACGACGATACCTTCCTGATGTTGGGCGCCGGCGCCATGCAGCGGTTTCATATGCGCCATTTCGAAAACCACATACCGGAAGACGGCAGCGTCGCCATCGAAAACCTGTCGTCACGCTGGGCCGGGTTGATGCTGGCGGGACCGAATGCGCGCACGATATTGGCCCGGGTGGCCGATGCGGATGTGGGGGCCAACGCCTTCCCGTTCCTCAGCGCCAAAGGACTTGCCCTCGGCAAGGTTCCCGATGCGGCGGTGGTGCGGGTCTCGTTCACTGGTGAGCTTGGCTACGAAATCTATTGTCCGTCGGAGTACCAGCGCACCCTGTTTGATACGTTGATGGCGGCGGGAGCGGATCAGGGCTTGCGACTGGCTGGTGGCCGGGCGCTCATGTCACTCCGGCTGGAAAAGGCCTTCCCCAGCTGGGGCATCGACCTGTCGCCGGACTACACGCCTTTTGAAGTTGGGCTGGATCGCTTCGTGAAACTGGACAAGGCTGATTTTATTGGCCGCGAAGCGGCCCTTGCCGCGGTGGAAGCCGGGCCGTCCGTGCAGCGGGTCTTGTTGTCCGTGGACGCCGAAGACTCCGATGCATCAGGCGGCGAAGCGATCTTTGCCGGTGGCGAGAGGGTGGGCTACGTCAGTTCCGGCGGGTACGGCCATACCATCGGCCAAAGTCTCGCCCTCGCGTATATGCATCCGGACGCCATCGCGGATGGCGCAGCGTGTGCGGTTGAAGTACTGGGCGAGGAGCGTGCCGCCACCATACACACGGGTGCGCTGTTTGATCCGGATGGTGCAAGGATGCGTCAGTAAAGGATACCGACCACGCACCCTGTCAGGGACGTGGCGATCACGCCGGACAGGATTGTTTTCGGTGCGAGATTGAGGATGTCGTCACGCCGTTCCGGCGCAATGGAGAGCATGCCACCGATCATGATGCCGAGGCTTCCCAGATTGGCAAAGCCACACAGCGCATAGACAAGGATCAAGCGTGCGCGATCATCAAGCGTGTCATTCCCTGTTTTCACCAGCTCCAGATAGGCGATAAATTCGTTCAGAATGACTTTCATGCCGAGGAGTTGCCCTGCCGTTTGCGCCTGATCCCACGGAATTCCCAGCAACCAGGCAAAAGGCGTCATGATCCAGCCCAGCAGGCGTTCCAGCGACAGCGCACTACCACTGACGTCCGGAAACAAAACCAGTATGGCGTTGACCAGACTGACCAGCGCGACCATGACGATGAGCATGGCGATCACATTGATGAGCAGCGTGACGCCGTCCGTTGCGCCTTTGGCGACCGCATCCATGGTGCTGGCATATTGCCGGGGAACTTCGAACTCGACCGGATCACTGTTGTCATGCCTGTTTTCACCCGGAACCATCAACCGGGCAATCATGATCGCGGCAGGTGCGCTGATAATGGATGCTGTCAGAATATGGCCGAGTGCATTGTCTATCATCTCGCCAAGCACGCTGGCGTACAGCACCATCATTGTGCCCGCGATAGTCGCCATCCCCGCCGTCATCACCATAAAAAGATCAGCGCGCGAGAGTTTGGTCATATAAGGGCGCACCAGCAGCGGTGCTTCGATCATGCCGACGAAGATGTTCGCTGCAACGGCAAAACCGCCAGCACCGCTGACGCCGAGTGTTTTTTTGAGCGGCCAGGCAAAACCACGGACGACCATTGGCAGAATACGCCAGTGAAATAATACGGCCGACAGGGCGCTGACCACCAGAATGAGGGGCAATGCCTGAAAGGCGAGGGTGAAGCTGGCGCCGGGGTATGATTCCTTGAATGGCAAGGAACCACCACCGATGTAGCCAAACACAAAGGATGTGCCTGCCCGGGTCGCATCCTGCAAGGCGATCACAATACCGTTGAGGCCAAGGAACAGAGCCTGCATCGCGGGCGCCTTCAAAAACAGCAGGGCCAGCAACAGTTGCAAACCAAGTCCGACAGCAACCACTTTCCACGGCATCCGGGCTCGTTGCTCACTGCATGCCCAGGCTAGCGCCGTGAAGACTACAATGCCCAATAGACTCTGCCAGATCATATCGTCCGTCCCTCTTTTATCTGTGAGGGGACGGTACCCGGCATTTATCCCGGAAATCAAAACCATTTTCCCAAAAAAGGGTATTCCCTTTTTGCGATTGCCCCTTCATCGTGTCATTTGGCCAATCGAACGGGACAAAAAATGCAGGCGCAGGATACAAACGACGGATTTAATGCGAGCACCGTGCCATGGACGGCCCCTGATCTGGCTGGTGTTGATAATGCGACCGTTCCTGACTATGCGGCCGACCCGGCGGATATAGATACCTTCCAGCGAGATGGTGTGGTGGTCTTGCGTGGCGCGTTCACCGACTGGGTTGACGCTTTGCGGGCAGGTCAGGAACGTAATATCGAGAACCCGGAAAGTTACCGCTTCCCCTGCGAAAGCAATCCCACGGGTGCGCCGGGGCGGTTTTTCGATAGTTATTGCAACTGGGACCTGATTCCGGAATACCGGAACTATGTCACCCGGTCCTGTGCCGCCTCCATGGCCGGGCAGTTCACGCGTTCCACAGCGGTTCAATTTTTCCACGAACACGCATTCTTCAAGGAACCGGGCACCCAATGCGCCACGCCGTGGCATCAGGATCTCTCCTATTATTGTGTCGATGGCACGCAAACCGTCAGCGTGTATGTGGCCCTGGATCACGCCGAGGCGGATGTCGCCGTGCGGTTTGTTAAAGGCTCTCATGTCTGGAACAAGCTCTATCGGCCCCGGGTCTTCATGGATGGCTCTGACTACAATACCGAGGACGCAGTCACGGAATCGGTGCCGGATATTTCGGGAAATCCCGAAGATTACGATATTCTCGCCACGGCGCTGGAGCCGGGCGATACCGTCCTGTTTGATTTCCGTACCCTGCACGGCACCACGGATACGCTTCTGAAAAATCGCCGCAGGGCGTTTACCACCCGCTGGCTCGGAGATGACGTAAGATATTGCGTGCGTCCGGGAGACACCTCGCCGCCACTGCCGGAGAGTATGACAGGAACCATGGCGACCGGTGACGCCATGCCCGTGGACTGGTTTCCCGTCATGTGGCGGACGCCTTGAGTGATAAAAATATGAACGCGACCCCAGTGCCGGATTCTGTGGAGGGTCGGCCCCTGTCGTTCGAGTTGCGGCAAACGTTGATTATTGCCGCGCCGCTTGCAGGCGCGTATCTGGCCGAGGTCGGCATGATCACTATTGATCATATCATGGTCGGCCGGTTGGGAGCGCTGGAACTGGCGGCGGCGGGATTGCTTGGCGATGCAGCGTTCGAAATTCTTTTGTTCATTACCGCGGTAGTTTCCATCGTCGGTGTGCTTGTCGCTCATTCCCGGGGGGCAGAGCAGCCCCATGAAATTGGTCACCACGTGGCACAGGGACTTTGGGTTGCTTTTGTTCTCGGCCTGCCCGCGACGATTCTGTGCTGGTTCCTGGGCGACATCCTCGCGCCGACCGGGCAGGACCCACGGGTGATCGAGGTGGGCCGTGAATACGTCGAACCGCTATCGTGGAGTATCCTCCCCGGCGTTCTTTTCATTGCGCTCCGCGCCTATGTTTCGGCCATGAGCCGAGCCATACCGGTGCTGGTGATCACACTGGTAACGGTGGTTGCGAAGATTCCCATTACCTATGTTCTCGTATTTGGCGGCCTTGGCGTTCCGGCGTTGGGTGTTGCCGGGGCAGGGTGGGCCACATCCATTGTTGTCTGGGGTATGTTTCTGGCGCTGGCTTGGTATGTCACTGTTGCGCCGGGCCTCAGGGAGCACCGGGTGTTCAGCCATATTCTGGAATTCGACCTCAGGGAAATGATCGTGATATTCCGTCTGGGTCTCCCCATCGGCGGGATTGCGCTGCTGGAAGGCGGCATGTTCATCGCTGTCGTCATCCTTATGGGTGTGATCAGCGCCGATGCGCTCGCCGCCAATCAGGTGGTCATGGGGTGGACCAGCATGACGTTTGTTTTCTCGCTGGCGTTGGGCGAAGCCGCCGGGATCAGGGTCGCCCATGAACTGGGTGCAAAAAGACCCCGGGGCGCCCGCCGCGCAGGTCTGCTGGCGGTCGGTCTGGGCGGGCTGGTGATGAGCTGTATGGCCGTCGCCTTCATCTTTTTGGCGCGCCCGTTGACCGGAGTCTATCTTGATCTTGATATAGCGCAGAACGACCCAGTGGTGGCGCTGGCCATGTCGTTGTTTATTATCGCCGCTGTATTCCAGCTTACAGATGGCCTGCAAGCTATCGCCACCCGCGCTCTCAGGGGGATGCGCGATACCATGATCCCCATGTGGATTGCCGCGGTCGGGTACTGGGTGTTCGGAATTGGGGGTGGCTGGATGCTGGCGTTCCCCTTGGGCTTCGGACCTGAGGGTTTATGGTGGGGGTTGGCATGGGGGTTGAGTGTCACCGGCGCTATGCTTTTGTGGCGCTTCAACCGTTTATCAAAGGCGGCGGCAGATGGTGAGAGACCTGATCTACTGGACGCTATCCCTGACCCCATCCTCGACCCCATCCCCGACGAAGGGATTTGAGCGGCGCTCTTCACCGAATGTTGACGCGGGGCCATGGCCGGGAACGAAGGTCACGTCGTCACCCAGTGGCCATAACCTTTCGCGGATGGACCTGATCAGGTCGGCATGATTGCCACGGGGGAAATCCGTCCGTCCGATGGAACCCTGAAATAAAACATCACCGACAAACGCGACCCGCGCGGCGGGTTCGAAAAAAATCACATGCCCCGGCGTATGGCCCGGACAATGATACACATCCAGCGTCATCTCGCCGACGGTCACCTGATCGCCGTTTACCAGCCAGCGGTCGGGTTCGAAAGTTTCGGCTTTCGGAAACCCCCATTCGACGGAATCGCTCGGCAAACGATCAATCCAGAAGCGCTCGTCTTCATGGGGACCTTCAATGGGAACGTCTAACCGTCGTTTCAATTCCGCTGTTCCGGCGGCATGGTCAACGTGACCATGGGTGATAAGGATTTTCTCAATCTCAATCGCGTGAGTTTTAACTTCAGCCAAAATCACATCCAGATCCCCGCCGGGGTCGATCACGGCGCCCTTCATGGTATTTTCGCACCACATGAGCGAGCAGTTCTGCTGAAACGGCGTAACGGGAATGATGGCGGCTTTCATGGGGTGCTTTGCTCGGATCGTTGTCGTGTGGGATCAATTTTCCGGGGCACTCATATCATGATCCAATTCTGCCCGCCAGTAACGCCGCGCCGATATTTTTTGGGAACGTCCGGTTCCCCCCGTCAATCATTCGAGCGTGGGGGAGAGGGTGGTAACTTAATCCGGTGTCTGACAAAGTGGGTGTGAAAAGAGAAGAAACGGAATCGAGCTGCTCGCCATGAATTTATTCTATGTGCTTCTTGTTCTGTTGGTCGTGAGCCGGGCATTCGGTGAAATAGCCGAGCGCTTTAGCCAGCCAGCGCTTGTTGGCGAACTCATTGCCGGAATCACTTTGGGCGCGGTGGTTGCTGAATATCCGGGTATCTTTCCTGATCTGGTGGGGCTTTCCAACAACGATGTCTACGTTTCCATTACCGATCTTGGCATGTTTTTCCTGATGCTGTTCGCGGGTGTGGAAATGCAACCGCACAAGGCGTTCAAGCACTCCACCGGCGCATTGGTGGTCGCCATCGGCGGCATGATCATTCCGTTGGGGCTTGGTGTGGCGCTCGGATGGTTCTTCCTGCCCGACTCGAACCTGCGAACCGCCCAGTGCCTGTTCATCGGCACCGCATTGGCGATTACGGCGGTGCCGGCTACCGTGCGAATCCTGATGGACCTCAAGCAGTTGGATACGGCCGTCGGGCAGACAATTGTATCCGCTGCAGTGTTCGACGACATACTTAGCCTGTTGCTGCTGGCATGGCTAACCGGCCTGATTGCAGCTGGTGAACCCCCGGGCATTGTTGAATTTGCGATCTTGTGCGGAAAGATCGCCCTGTTCTTCGGGATCACTGGTGTTGTCGGTCTTTTTCTTTTCCCCTGGGGTGGGCGGTTCATGCATCACCTCAAGGCCCAAGAACTCGAAATCAGCGCCTTACTGGTTGGCGCCTTCGCCTTTGCTGTCCTGGCTGAAATGCTGGGCCTGCATTTCATTGTCGGTGCTTTCGTCGCAGGCTTCTATTTTGGCCGGAAAACAATTGATGCGGAGAGTTACGATCAGGTGAGAAACGCGATCTCGGCCATGACCTTCGGTTTTTTGGCGCCGATCTTTTTTGCGTCGATTGGTCAGAACCTGAGTCTGAGCGCGCTGGCGGGCGCCCCGATGTTTGTCGGTATTTTGGTTGTGGTCGCTTTTTTTGGCAAAGTCTTCGGAGCCGGTGGCGCCGCCCGCATCTTCGGTTTTTCCATGAGAGATTCGGCAGCGATCGGTGTTGGTATGAGCCCGAGAGGGGCGGTGGAACTCGTGATCGCGGGGATTGCGCTGAAGGCCGGTTTATTTGATGTAACGGCGACCGACTCTCCCGTGGTGAACAATCTGTTTTCGGCGGTGGTGATCATGGCCGTGGTGACAACCGTCGTCAGCCCGGTCATTTTGCAACGATTCTTCTCGCGTGTCCGCCCTTCTCCGGATTGACGGGAGTTGCAAAATCCAATGTGGCGACACCATGCCTCTACGACCATCGCCCATCGTCCGGCGTCATGGCGCCAGCGGGGAGCAGGATGTTGAACTTCTGACGGTATGCGGCGTCCAGTTCAGTCGAAATATGGCTTGGGTAGTGGGTCGCCAGGGTTTCCCGCACGGTATTTCGTGCGCGGGTTTCCATGTCCATGCCACCTTCTTCCTCCCACACAGCGGGGCTGGTACGGTCAGCGAGGGCTGGATAGCGGTATTCACTTTCCATCAGATCCAGGGTCTGGTCGTGACCCAGATAATGACCCGGACCATTGACGTTCACATCGGCAATGACGTCCAGAGACAGGGTTTCGTCTGTGACTTCAATACCGCGCACGGTGCGCAGGATATTGCCGAGCATGTCGTTGTCGATAACAAAGCTTTCCAGGGTGCAACCCATGAGGCTGGCGTGCATGCCTGCTGATTCGTGCACCATACTGGCTCCGGCCAGCCCGGCCAGCGCCGTGGTGTAGGCTTTCTCGTACCCTGACTGGGCGTCCGGTGCTTTTGAATCCGCCATGCCCGCCGGAACACTGGTGGGAAGGTCATAGAACTTCCCCATCTGGGCCCCGGCCCCGGCCAACAGGGCCTGCTCGGCGCTGCCACCACTCATGGACCCGGTGCGCAGGTCGGCAACGAACGGCCATGGAGCAAAGGCGACAGGGTGGCCGGGGGAAATGGCATGAACATAGACCAGACCGGCGAGGGCTTCGGCAATAACCTGCACCAGGGTGCCGGCCAGCGCAGCGGGTGAAGTAGCCCCGGCCTGTGGCGCGGACGCGATCATCAGCGGCATGCCGGCACGGATGCTGGCTTCCTTGATCTTGCAGCGTTCTTCGGCGAAACGCAGTGGTGGTACGCCGTCACCCTGCACCGAGTGGCAGCACGGTGTTTCCCGGAACCGGCCTTCGCCGCCCAGCGCCATATCGAACATGCCAACGATGGTTTCAACTGCCTCTGCCGAGCTGAGGGTGATGCCCCATGGTTTCGATGTTCCCGTGATCAGTGCGTAGGCCGTGTTGACATCCAGGTCCATGGCCGTGGGCATATCGCGGGCGATGAGGGGGCGGTAGCACCAGTGAATGTGCGGCAGGGTATCGATCAGGCGGGCCGCATCGTAAAGATCCAGCAACGTGGTGTCGCGATAGGATTTGCTCTGGAAATCCCGGATACTGACGGCGCCACCCGCCGTTCCGAAATGTACCTGGTTGGGTGCGATGTCAAGGTTGCGTTCACCATCGAGAGCGTGAAGGGTCCATTTCCGACAGGTTGAGCCGAGGGCGTCTTCCACCATGGCGCGAGGGATCAGGATGCGCCCGGCATCGCTTAAACGGGCGCCCTGTTCCACAATAGCCGTTGCGCCATCAGGCATATCGCCGATTATCCCCATGCCGACGGTTTCCAGGGTATGCAACGCACCTTCGTGAATGCGGAGGACATCCGCTTCCGATAGCGCCTGATAGTGACCGCCGGTGTAGCCTGTGCGCATGGTGTTGTTATTGTCGGAAGGCATTTCCCGCTGCGCGATACGAGCGGAGCGCCCGCCACTTCGGCGCGATGTTTTTTTGGTGGAACCGGTCATGGGTTCAAACCTTCCTTGCGGCCGTCAGGCCCTCGTAGATTGCTTCCTCGGCGGACCGTGGACTCAGGCAGTCACCGACCAGATGAATTTCGACGTCATATGGACGCAGCGACTCTTCCAGTGTGGTCGCTGGCTGGTGTCCCTGCGCCAGGACCAGCGTATCCATGCCCTCACAGACGATAGGTTCGCCGCTGGCGGTGTGGTGGAAATAGGCGGTGTCGCCGTCGGCGCCGAACAGGCGTGCGTAGGGAATGACTTCAACGCCCAGATTGTGAAGTTTTCCAGCCCAATGATCGCGTAGATAAATTTGCAGATTTTGTCCGGCATTGGTGCCGTCCACAGCCAGCCGGACACGGCATCCTTCCCGGGCCAGTTTTTCGGCCAGGCCGACGCCAATCCAATCACAGCGCCAATCGGCGATAACCACGGAACTTCCGGGGTTGGCTTCGCCCCGCAGGACCTGCCAGGCTTCCACCGCGTGGGTATCGTCGGTAATCTCTGCATCGGATTTGAAGGGCGTCGCCCCCGTTGCAATAATAATGGCGTCCGGCTTTTCCTTTTCCACCATCGCGGTATCCACGGCAGTGTTCAGACGGATTTCCACGCCGGACAACTCCATTTCGCGTTTTAGATTGTCCACCAGAACGCCGAATTCGGTCCGGTCCGGCAGTGTTTGCGCTAGCAGGACCTGCCCGCCCAGTTGTCCTGATTTTTCGTACAGGGTCACCCGGTGACCCCGCTCCGCTGCGACGGCGGCGGCTTTCATGCCGCCGGGACCGCCACCCGCCACCATGACAGCGCGTGGCGCAGTGGCCTTTGCATGTGCGCCTAGTGTCAGTTCGCGCCCCGAGATAGGGTGCTGGATGCACGATATGGGAACGCCCTGATGATAGTGACCGATACAGGCCTGATTGCAGCCAATACAGGCGCGGATGTCATCAAGCCTACCGCTCTGCGCCTTGTTGGGCATGTCCGGATCGGAAATCAGGGCGCGGGTCATGCCGCACATATCCGCCTGTCCTTTAACAAGGACCTGTTCGGCCAACTGTGGCTGGTTGATGCGGCCGGCGACAAAGATCGAGCGTGAGAACACGTCCTTGATGGTGGCGGCGTGGGGCGCCGTGTAGGCATGCTCGAAAGCCATGGGGGGGACAACATGGGCGGAACTTCCCAGCCCGGCCATGGACCCCATGGTAACATTCAAATAATCCAGGTCCGCCAGATCATTCATGCGCTGACAGGCATCGAGCACCATCTGGCTGTTCAGGCCGGTCGGTTCGTCCTCATGGGCGGAAATGCGGATGCCAATCACACGATCCGGGCCGATGGTCTTGCGCACAGCCGTGACAACTTCCTGAATGAAGCGGAAACGTTTTTCCTCCGATCCGCCAAACTCATCATTACGGCGATTGACATCGGGGCTCAGAAACTGGGCCAGCAACAGGCCGTGACTGGCGGTCATCTCGATACCATCGAGACCCGCCTCCATCATGCGCCCGGCTGCATCTGCGTGGGCCTCAATGACTTCCCATACATACTCCGTAGACATGGCCCGGGGCATGGTATGGAACCGGTGATCGGGAACGGTGGACGGCGCATGGGGCACACTCAGAAGTCCGCCCTGGCCATGGGCGATACGGCCCCCGTGGGCGATCTGGCCGAATACCTTGCCGCCATGTTTGTGCACGGCGTCCGCAACCTTCCGGTAACCGGGGATGCATTCATCCCGGCTGGCATCGATATAGGAGGACGTGGTGACCGCATCACCATGCGGGCGGGCGGCTTCCATGACAATCAAGCCCGCGCCACCGGCGGCTCGGGCTTCATGATACGCCGCCATGTCATCGGTTGGGCACCAGTCCTGTGCCAGTATCGTCTGGTGCGCGGTGGAAAATATCCGGTTGCGGATTTCAATGCCACGAATGGTATGAGGCGTGAACAAATGCATAAACGACATGTAATGCCCCTTGGCTTCCCTGAGCGTCGGCAGACACGGTTTTTTAATCCCTGATGGAAAGTTGAGCGCTCATTTTGGTTGCTGCGCAACGTCTGAAATGGGACGGGCCAATATTCATGAGGGAACCAAACACCCTTGTATCTGACTTGACAGAAATCATGGCGGGAGACCGGCTGTGCTCCTAATCTGCTCATTCTCCCCAATGATCCCGGTAAAGGAGTTACGCTGAATGTCCGAGAAAGATTTCATTGCGCTGTCCAAATCAGTTTCCAGAGGAGCGATCACTTTACGCAAAGCGCATCCTGAACTGATGGCGGCGTTCGGCAGCCTTGGCAAGGCCGCCTATCCTGATGGCGTACTGGACAAAAAGACGAAAGAGCTGATTGCCCTGGCGATCGGAATAGCCCTTCACTGTGAGGGATGCATCGCCAACCATGCCAAGTCATGTCTGGACAAGGGCATAACCCGCGAAGAGGTTGTTGAGGCAATTGGCGTCGCCGTCCATATGGGGGGCGGGCCATCGATGGTCTGCGGGGCTGAGGCGTTGGAAGCCTACGACCAGCATGTTGCCGCGCAGAAGTAACGAAGCGACGTTACTCCGGCGTCTCTGTAGCCGACCGGTTCAGCGTGAACGTTAGCGGAGGTGCTGAATCCCCCGCCGCTTTGCCGCCCTTTAGCCCGATACCGCTGAGTTCAAGGGTCTCACTGGCGTTACCCAGGACTTCGAGGTCAAGCTTGATCAGAGCGTCCGGTTTGACCTCGAGTCCCTTGAATGTTTTCGTTGCGCCATCCGGTATCGTGGCCCCGGATGCATCCATAACCTTGTGGCCTTTCACATTCGCACCGGGGATGGTAATGCGGACTGTATCCACCAGGGGTGTGGTTCCGTCCTTCTTTACGGCTTCGACGATAAACTCGATGGACGTCATGTTGTCGTCATCGACGTTGGCGATCAACTGCTCCTTTCCCGTCGCGGTGAGGGCCGGATTCGCCCGCCATGTGAAAACCGGCGCGGGTTCTGCCGCGGTGGTGATGTAGCGCACAGAATAGATTTCTTCATTACCAATAACGTCATTGGCGCAACGTTCGGTGCTATTGGCGTATTCTCCTTCCTTCAGACAGAGGACGAGGTTCGCGGGTTTCCAGTTTTCTCCCGCCCGGAGTTTCCATTTGATGGCGGAGGGAAACGTTGCGGTGACGGCGCTGCCACCATTGGAGACCGCAACCCCCGTCGCCGGAAGAAGCATGGCGCCGTCAATTGTCAGATGGGCGGACAGCCGGTCCTCAATCAGGCGGCGACCGCCGCGCAGGGTGGCGGTCATGGATTTGCCATTATCCACCACCAGGGCTATTTGTCCCATGAGGGGGGGCTGTTCAGTTTCATACCTGGGCAGGTCGAAATTGCTGCCCACGAATTCGCGCCGACCCAGTTCCTTGGCGAAGTTGAGCCACGCTTCCCGCGGTATGTATGACGGAAGGTCCGAAGCCAATAAACCTTTACGAAATTTGATGTAGTTGTTTCTGAAGACATTTTTTATGAGGTGGTTGATGAATTCACGGCAGTCGCCCGAAAGGTCGTTGGCTCTTTCCTCCTTCCGGCAAAGTATTTTGGTTAGTTGTTTGTTTTTAATCTCCTTTGCTTTGCTATAAGTTTGCAACACATCAACCAGCGCTTTCATCTCATCGCTTCGTTTGCGGATGGGGAGAGGCACGCCCGTTTGGGAGTTTCGCAGAACCATTCGTGCGATCGCAGTGACGCGTACGTTTTGTATTTGTTTGCCGTTGACTTTACCGCCCAGACTATACGTTTCGACCTTATTGCTTTTGACATTGCTGCTGACGAAGTTTTTTGGAAACATGACAAGCAAGGTGACCTGGTGATTGCGTGGCACCATGACATAGGCGTCGCTGCCCTGTCGGGCGGCGCCGAGCCGGACGCTCGTGACCCCTTCGGTCAGGCTACCCACGGTCAACAGGCTGTTGACCTCGGTGCCGATAACGGCGCGGAGCTCGTCGCGGAGCTTGTTGAAGCCTATATCACCGGCAATGCCGTGCACGATGAATCCCAGCGAAAGCGCCATCTGGCGGACGGATTCGTCGGTGCGCGAGCGGAGCGTGCCTTCCAGGCTATCGGTGACGATGAGCGGTAAGACGACGGCGGTATTGCCGTATATAGCTTCTTGCGCCTTAGTCGATGAGTCCGGGGATGTGCTGCTCTCCTCATTCTTTATCGATGCCTTTGGGAAAAAACTGAAGGTGGCATAAACATCATACGGGAGGTTGCGCCGGTAAGGGGTCGATCCCAACTGAACACGAACAATGTAGGGCGCCATGTTCCAGCGTTGCGCTGCGTCCCGCACGTAGCGTTTCAGAAGCTGGACCTCCTGATACAGCGCGGTCGCGGTATTGTAGACGAGGTGAGGGTCCGCCACGGTTTCCGATAGCTTGTCGGTTACAGACCCGGGTGCGGCGGAGGATTTATCGGGCAGTCCCGGGATGCTGCTGGCGTCCGGGACCTCTCCCGGTTCGCGTTTCAGGGTTTCATCGGTCATCGTGGTGGTTTCGCCGTCTTCCGTTTTCTTCGTCTTGGTTTTGGAAGATGTGATCCGGGGCAGACCGAATTTCGCCGAAACGCCCTGCTGGCTTACATCCAGTTCCTGAAGCACGCCGGTCGTGGGGATCACCTGTTTCAGGGCGTCATCGGCGGTCAGGGAAAAATTGGCCGTCAGGTCGTCCGCATAGTCTTCCCATGGCGCGACCAGGGTCACCGCCATGTTAAACGATCCGGCTTCGTGCTGGAATTTGACAGTTTCCGCCGTGGTTCGATTGCTGAGCCCGCCATCACAGCCGACGACAAACAGGAGCAGCGATGACAGCGCGATCATCCGGCAAACAAACGGAGACATGGCATTCTTCCCGGTCTGCGCGGCGCATATCCATAGAAATGTGCCGAGGATCCATGAGGATTCTTAAATCAGAGTACCGTTTTCCGTGTATGTCAGTTTAATTTATCCCTGAAAAACAAACAATGTTTGTTTGAAAGGCAGGTTGTAAGATTACTGTAAGTATTGAAAACTCTCACTTTTTTGACCTCTTTACATTGAATACAATATGGATGCGGACTACGCTCTTCGCGAATGAGGGTGCCTGGTGTGCAGAACG
>JAJFIE010000292.1 GCA_021775275.1 Rhodospirillales bacterium
CGCCAAGGACAAGGGGCTGCATAACGATGGCATTAATATCGCCGCGCCGGAAGGCAGCCCTGTCCAGGCCGCCGAAAATGGCGTGGTCGCCTATGCCGGGAATGAACTTCGCGGCTTTGGCAATCTGTTGCTGATCAAGCACGCCAACGGCTACGTATCGGCCTACGCCCATAACGCCAAACTATTGGTGCAACGCGGCGACCGCATAAAAAAAGGCCAGCCCATCGCAACCGTGGGCAGCACAGGCAACGTCAACAGACCGCAGCTTCATTTCGAGCTCCGCAAGGGCAAGAAGGCGCTCGACCCCCGGACGGTCATGCCGAAGCTTAACGCCTGAACACGTGAATCGTGCAAGCTTTGAGAGAGTCGGGTAATAAGAAACGGGCACAACACCAGTCATGCCCGTTTCAGACGTCCTGATTATGATCGTGCCGTGGAACGGTTATTATGTACCCGTACCGTCAGTCCCCGTGTCACCACCGTCCGTACCGGCAGTATCACCCTCGGTTCCTGTGTCATCGCCATTGGTTCCTGTGCCATCATCGCCAGCACTCGTACCATCATCGCCGGCGCCGGTTGTGTCATCGCCTTCGCCATCACCGTCAGCTTCCGCTGCGGCAGCCTGACCGACCGCAGAATTGGCTGCGGCATTTTCTTTCGCCGTATCAGAGGCATTGTCTGCGCTGTTATTTCCTGGGCCAGCATTTTCATTACCGGAGTTGGCCGAACCAGTTCCTCCGGCGTTACCCCCTCCGGCGTTGCCGCTATTTCCACCACCGCTGTTTCCGCCACCTCCATTGTTACCGCCGCCGCCGCTATTACCCCCGCCGCCACCGTTACCGCCACCATTGCCATTGCCGCCGCCGTTACCACCCCCGTTGCCACCACCATTGCCATTGCCACCGGAATTTCCCTGTGCCCAGACGGATGATGAATCGATGATAATATTTTCACCATCAAAGCTCAGCGCGGGTAGCGCCAGGAACGCCACGGCTGCGGCGCTTCCCAATAAAGCCAATCGGAATGAAGGTTGTTTCCTGTTCATGGGGTTCTCCTTGTGATGCAAATTCCGTCACCATGACACTGTTCACAATTATGACGGTGATGAGTGAGCAGATTTGAGCGCACCATAATCCAGTTCCCCGACACAGACAGTGATGTCAGTCACTTTCACTCGCAAACTTAGTCGTTATTATTGGTTTCATCATTGTGGGCATGGAGTCTTCACTGTGGACACGACAACGTTTCCCGCCGGTACAATCTTGTTTGAACAGGGTGATGAGGCCGATGCCGCCTATCTGGTGCAGAAGGGTTGTATCGAGATTTCGGTTGGCGGCGGCGATACCCGGAGAATTCTGAATGACATCACAGAAGGCGGGTTATTCGGTGAAATGGCCTTGATCAGCCATCTGCCGCGCATGGCAACCGCCATCGCCAAGACAGACACCATATGCATCGTCGTGCCCAACGCCGTATTTAAATCCATCCTGGATAAGTCAGACGCCTTCACCCGCGCACTGATCCTTAGCCTGATAGACCATATCCGTTCCCAGCATAAAGACGTAGCGCCGGACGCATTACCGCTCGCCGAAGACATGGCGGCGGAAGGCGACGCCAGCGATGTTCAGTTTTTCACGCCACAACGCGATGGTGGCTATCGGGAGAAGGGGTAGGGGATCCAACCGATGCCCCCTGTCAGGGTCGCTAGCTGCCAAAAACCCGGACAAGCAAATCGGTTGTTCGTTTTGCCGGGTTTTGACGGATTGCGGCCTCTTCCCTGGCCAGATAATGGAACAGTCCCTGAAGGGTCATCTGCACGGCATGATCCGTCAGATCAGCTTTGACATCGGGCACGAAGGGCAGTTTTGAATACTGCCCCATCATCTCGTCCAACGATGCAATCGCCCCCACCTCGTCGAGGGTCTGATCAACAACCGGCCTGACGACGTTGGCGATATCGTCTGATGAGACACGCTTGAAATATTGCGTCGCGGCGTCTTCAGGACCGTCGTATATCCGCTTGGCGTCATCAAGGGTCATGTTGGTGATGGCGTTCCAGATCAGCTCTTTCGTTTGCGGCGCGGCTTTTTCGGCGGCCCGATTCAACTTCAATTCGACATCATCGGCAAGCGATGACAGGCCGACCGTCCGGAGAGTGGACTGGACATCCTGCAATGCAGGGGGAAGTGGAATATGAATGTCCGGGTCGGAATTAAAGCCATCAGCGGCGCCAAGTTGCGCGGTAACCCGTTCGGTGCCGACACGGAGCGCCTCGCGAAGTCCGGCGACAATATCATCGTAACTCAATGCCTCGGCCGGGTTGCCGGTGGAAGATGAACTGTCAGAGCCGGTGACCGTTCCGATGGCGCCCTGAATAGAATCGAGAAGGCTCGTCTGCGCCGACGCGGGCGCAGCAAGCGCGGTGATGGACAACCCCGCAACGACAAAAACACGTTTCCACATTGCTCATCTCCTGTGTTGAGCTTTTACTGTAGCCCTTTTTACGACAGCCACTACTGTTGCCGAATGTTCCGGATGACTAG
>JAJFIE010000293.1 GCA_021775275.1 Rhodospirillales bacterium
GCGCATCAGCGGCAACAGCTCGCTGACGCCGCTTCCCAGCCGAACCGGCCTTGTTATGCCGTCAAACCATAGGTCCACGATGCTCCCCTCATATGATTGTGGCTTCTGACAACGGGAAATCCCGGCCCCCCAATGAACAGGAAGCCGGGATTGTGTCAATATCAAGGGTGTCCGGGTCCAGAGTGTCCGGAAATGAAATGTTATGGCGTTCCGCCGCCGGTGGCTGTACCCGCGCCGCCAGTGTCGAGTGTTCCGGTACCTGTTGTCCCGGTACCTGTTGTCCCGGTGCCCGTTGTTCCGGCGCCTGTAGCACCCGCTCCGGTGCCTGTTCCACCTGTGCCAGCGCCAGCGCCACCACTATCAGCGTTACCGCCGCCGCTGCCGCCACCAGCACCGGCGCTTGCGCCACCGCCGCCGGAGCCGCCGCCCGCACCTGCGCCACCGCCGCCGGAGCCGCCGCCCGCACCTGCGCCACCGCCGCCGGAGCCACCACCGCCACCGCCCGCGCCGCCGCCGCCGCCACTTCCGCCGCCACCACCGCCGCCACTTCCGCCGCCACCACCGCCGCCATCCGATGCGGCGGCACTGTTCAGTGACAACAGGACCGGTGCTGCGTAGGCAGCGCTGGCGACGAGTCCGAGTTTTGCGAGCGCCATCCGCCGACCCACGATCCTGGTCAGGCCCAGGGCATCAGCAGAGTCGACGCAGGTTGATGTTTCAGTCTGGTTGCATTTCATAAGAGTTTCTCCATCTTCCAAATGTAACGGAGGCATTCTATAAAACGTCTATTGAACCGTTCGTGAAGCGGTAGTTCATGATCCATTCATAGTCGGCGTGCCGGACAAAACAAACGAAATGAACGACGGCATCAGGCCATGCGGTCCGGTGGAAACAGGATGGTGACCGATAACCCGCCCGTGGGTCCCCGGTCCAACATCAGCTCGCCCTGATAAAGCGCTACGAGGTCGGCGACGATCGATAACCCCAAGCCATGCCCCGGCGTCATTTCATCCAGTCGTTTGCCGCGGTCGAGGGCATTTTGCATTTCGTCGTCAGACATGCCCGGGCCATCATCGTAAATCGTCAGACCCGTTCCGGCGGGCTCGGTTACGGCAACGGCATGGATATCGTGTTTGGCCCATTTGAAGGCGTTTTCCAGAACGTTTCCGATAATTTCTTCGAGATCCTCGCGTTCGCCACGGAATATCAGGGACGGTGGAATATCAATGTGGCCGCGCCGGTTTTCTTCGGCGAATATTTTTTCAAGAGAACGGCATATGGACGTGGTTGTATCGAGAACCGATACGCTGTTGGCAGTGAAGGACGATGCGCCCGCCGCCGCCGCACGGGCCAGGTGATGCTCCACCAGATTCGAGATGACGTCGATCTGGTCGTTCAATGCCGATTGGCGAGCGGCATCACGTTCTGTGCGGGTTTCTCCGCGCAGTAAAGTCAGCGGCGTTTTCAGCGCATGGGCCAGATTTCCGACATGGCGGCGGGCTCTTTCAATCTGGTTCTGGTTTTCTTCCAGCACGGCGTTCGTGACCCGAATGAGGGGCTGGATTTCATCCGGATAGGCCTCATCCAGCCTGTTTGCCCGTCGCTGGCGAATGGCTTCCAGGTCCTGAACCAACCCGCGCAGTGGCTTCAGGCCAAACCGGATCTGTATAACCAATGCCAGCAGAACGCCGATCCCCAGCGCAACGAGCGACAGGACCAGAACAAGATCAAACCGCCGCCGGTCCTGCATCAGATCGGAAATGTCACCGGCAACCACATACCGTACCGGAGCGGGGAACCCGTCAACCTGTAGGGCGAGATAGCTCGCCCACAGGGTTCGGTCTCGCGGTCCCTGAATGGTCACGGACCCGAGTTCTCCCGGCACGGGCGCTGTTATGGCAAGCGACAGGCTTTCGTCCCACAAGGACCGGGAGCGCGCCAATGGCGCACCTTCCGACGAAATCTGCCAGTACCAGCCTGACAGCGCCTGTTCGAACCTGGGATCACCGAGAGACCGCGCAACGGCAAGTTGCCCGGTGTCATGGATATCCGTTGCTGCGACCAGCGCGTTAACCGAAATTTCCAAGCGCCGGCGGAACGATGAGTCGGCGGATTGCTGGAATACAAACGACAGGGCAAATCCGCCAACAATCAATACCAATGTAATCCACACGCCGGCGGAAAGCATTAGCCGGGCATTAAGGCTACGCATTCTCTGATTCCAGGGGATCAAGCCTGAATCCCTGCCCACGAACTGTGGTAATCCGGGCGGTCGCGATTTTCTTTCTCAGGCGACCGATGATCACGTCCATGACATTGGAATCGGGGTCATTCTCGGACCCGTAAACGTGTTCAAGAAATTCAGTGCGGCCGATAACCCGGCCCGGGTGATGCATCAGGTAGGACAGTACGCGAAACTCAAGCGCTGTCAGATTCAAAGGCGCCCCGGCGTCCGTCACCCGGCCGCTCAGGGTGTTGAGACTTAACCCGCCGATTTGTAGTTCCGGCCTGGCATGTCCTGTGCTGCGGCGGATGAGCGCCCGAAGACGCACCACAACTTCCTCCGCCTCGAACGGTTTGGTCACGTAATCATCGGCCCCGGCATTGAACCCCGCCAGCTTTTCCGACCACCGTCCCCGGGCGGTCAGGATAAGGACCGGCATGATGCAACCAACATCACGCCATCCCTGCAACACACTGATTCCGTCAAGTTCCGGCAGACCCAGATCAAGCACCGCAGCATCATAAAGCTCCGTGCAGCCCCGTTCGTGCGCCGCCGTCCCGTCATAGACCGCATCACATACGAATCCTGAATCCTGCAACATGGCGACGAGCATATCCGACAGGCGCTGATCATCCTCGACCACAAGCACTTTCATCCGCCATCAGGCTCCTGTTCATCAATGCCCCGGATATCGATACTCTCATTTTTGATACCCTGGCCGCCAATCCCCACAGGGTTTCCCGAGGATGTGTCCACCAGCACCTCGATCAAACGACCGTCATCGGATACCAGTTTCAGACGATACAATGATGCGACGCTGGCATCATCGCTTTTCACCAGGTTCACCTCGTAGACCCTGGCGTCATAGGTAGTTTCAATAGAGTCAATAATAAGGGCCAAAGGCACAGCATCACCGGACAGAACGGCATCGCGGGCCCAGTCATGATCGCTATTCACGTCATTGGCGCGGGCCATGAATACCGCTGAAAAAAACAGAACAATGACAATGATGGCACGCATGATTGAGAACCCTACATGGAGCGGTTTCTGGCGTGGCGTTCAGGACTGATCGTTACAGCGAATCGGGGCGACCTTGCATGATTGGCCTGAAACAGCACAGTTGGCGCGTGCGGTAGATTCTGCGACGGCTTCTGACCCCCCCAATCCAATTCCCAGCGCACCAGCGTCGCCCAGGGAAAATGTGCCGCACTGTCCCGGCCCGAACCGAAGTACAACCGAGCAATCCTCCGCACCGCAGTACTGTGTCGCGAGAACATCTGCCCTCGCCTGATCAGAAACATTCCACCGTATATGCCAGCGTTGTGTGGTCGAGGAAAAAGCGATCGCGCCGAAACCGTCCTTGTTACCCGGGTCGCCCAGTCCCAGTGACGGAATCTTGAAATCCGCGCACCCTGATAGCAAAACGGCGCTGAGAATTGCGCCGCCGGACATAGCACGGAGGTAAAATTTTTTCATGCCGATCTTTCCTGATGTGGCAGTTTTATCGTGATTGAGTCCATGTGCCCTCAAATGTATCACGTCAGATAGAAAATTCTATCACCCAAGGCACATGAACCTACAAGCCGGTTCCGCCAACGCCGCCGCCGTCAGCACCACCGCCGCCGCCGTCACCGGCAGCACCGGTTGCGCCGGCGTCATCTGCGGACGCGTCACCAGCAGCATCGCCACCGCCATCATCACCACCATCGGCATTACCGCCACCGGAAGCGCCATCAGCACCACCATCAGCGTTGCCACCGCCTGCATCACCACCACCGGAGCCACCACCAGCAGCGCCGCCACCGGAGCCACCGCCCCCGCCACCTGAGTCGCCGCCACCACCACCGCCGCCACCGGAGCCGCCGCCCCCTCCGCCGCCGGAATCGCCACCACCCCCGCCCCCGCCGCCAGAGCCGCCACCGTCGCCAGAGGCAGCGGCGGCACCCAGTGACATCAGCGCAGGGGCGGCATAAGCCACGGTCGC
>JAJFIE010000294.1 GCA_021775275.1 Rhodospirillales bacterium
GAATGGCTGGTGCGCTGGTTCCAATTGGCTTGAAGCGCCTTGGTCAGGATCCCGCCGTTGCATCGTCTATCATTTTGACCACAGTGACAGATATTGCGGGCTTCCTCTCCTTCCTCGGCATTGCAACTCTTCTAATGGGAATGTTGAAATGACAAACTTACTGAAGGGCTAAGCAAGCCGACCCATCCTGAACAACGTGTGTTTGACTGTTGAGCATTCTGCCTGTTTTACACTGCATGGTCGAAATAACCTGACCCATAAATAACTTGGAGAGAACGATGAGCAATATTGATGCGATAAAAACGGCGCTGGAAGAAAGACTTCAAGAACTTACCGTCCGTACCAAGGAAATCGATGACGATCTGCGTGAGCCGTCGGATGACGATTGGTCAGAGAGTGCCGTGGAATCAGAAGGCGACGAGGTACTCGAAGAAGTTGGAGACCTGGCGCTCGACGAAATAGCGAAAATCAAGCTGGCCCTTTGCAAGATCGAGGACGGCACCTATGGGGTTTGTACGCGTTGTGACAAGAAGATTTCGGCGCAGCGATTAGAAGCGCTTCCCTCCGCAACCACTTGCATTAATTGCTCATAGAGCGGGTGCAATTAATGACAAATAGTTTCCGAGTAAAAATTCAGAGTTTCTCAACATTACGGGAAATAGAGGGAGCAAGGACAGCCGGAGATTACTCTTCATTGCTGGACGAAATGGAGTACGGTGACCAGTCTGGCTTGACCGATGATGAACTACGAGAGATATGCATCATGTCCCTCCAGGATATGAGCCCCGTTGATGCGGCTTTTCTTGTTCTTAAACACGATATGGCTGACGTTCTTCGAGACGGACAGATACGCAACATTGCAAACGAAATGCTCGAAGAGAAACTTTGGGAGGAGTATTCAGATTCTTCCCTGCATGAGCGGCTGTTTAACGTAGGAAGTCTGTTATACGCGGCGTTCCCTCGATCTTTCCCGGAGCCCGATGCCGTTCATGTTACTATGGAAGTAATCGCTGACAATACTTCGGCGAGAGAGGAGCTGTCCCATTCTCCCAACGAGCCATTTCTGGTTCGCTTACTTGCAGACGGGATGGATGATCATGCGATACTGCATCGCTTGTACAGCGCACAGTTGAAGGGGCCTTCTTTCCCGAATGCTGACGAAGTTATATGGATCATACGAACTGAAGTGGTGGATGGCTCTAGCATAGGAATTGAAGTCATAAGCTCAGGGTATTGGCTCGACGCGCTCGAAGATGTCGAAGCCTATGACTCACTTGCATATTCTGACGCAACTCTCGGTTAGTCGATTTTTCATTTGTTGTCTGAGATTACAGAAAGTGGAACAGCGCTTTTGATATGAAGATCCCGTTGCGGGAACGGGAATGCGATTCCTTCTTCGTGAAAGCGCTCCCATACTTTCAAAAGGATTTCACTGCGGACGTTGGACAAACCATTCTGCGGATCTTCAATCCAGATTCTCAATTCCAAGTTCACGGCATTGTCCCCGAAACTGTTCAAATGGCAAACCGGTTTGGGTGTATCCAGTACGCGCGGGACTTCCCCGGCGGCGGCAACCGAGAGTTCGATCGCCTTTTGAACATCTGATGAATAGTCAATTCCGATGGGAATACGTTGGCGCACCAAACGGTCGGAATAGGACCAATTTTCGACTCGCTGCGATATCAGTTCTTCATTGGGGATCAGATGTTCAATCCCGTCTCGGGTCACAACGGAGACGTAACGCGCGCCCAGTGTCTTGATGTAGCCGACTGACTCACCAAGAGCAATCACATCGCCGGGCTTCACAGAACGATCGAGCAGAAGGATCATCCCGGATATGAGGTTGGCGACGACCTTCTGCAAGCCGAAGCCGATGCCAAGGCCAAGCGCACCTGAAAATACGGTAAAGGCGGTCAGGTCAATACCGACGCTGTTCAACCCCAGCACGATGGCAAGGGCGAACAATCCGATTCTGGCTAGTTTTCCAAACAAAACCTGGGCTGACGGACTAAGTTGCCGCGCAGAAGACAGTCGCCGTTCGACAAGACGCGACGTGGCACTGGCGGTCCACAACAGAAGCGCTAATGCAGCAGCAGCCTTCATCAGGCCAAGCAGCGACAGTCGGAAGTCACCAAGATTGAGGGCCATGCCGTCAAGCAACGCCATGGTGGAGTCGAGTTGGCCCACAATATTCAATGCAGCAACGGTCCAGGCAGCAACTGCGAGGAACCGGGACCATCCCGGGTTGCCGATCAACGAAGACAGCACTCTGATGATCACCCAGGCCGTAAGCAGACTGACAACACCCCGGATCAAATGATCGGGCCATCCCGCTGCGACAACAGCATGATTGATGAGCCACAACAAAATCAAGGAGGCTAACGGAAATGTGACGGTTGTCAGGTTGGTAATCAGTTGCCGAAGGTAGCGATCCTTAACGCGCCCTTTTTCAAGATGAGCGAACAGGCGTTCAAGCAATGGCGCCATTAGGCGGCCGGCAAATAGCATCACGCAGATAGCAGCTGCCTGGGCAACATTCGATAGTACGAATGCATTGTTTTTCAGCCAATCCACTATCTGTGGCATCAGATTTTGGACTGTGGCTATTAGATCCGGAAAATTGGGCAGGTCTTCCAAATAACTTTCCTTTAGATGGCGTTGCACACGCCAGCATCACGGCTGTTCATCATGATCTCTTTGCCATGTTGAGGCTAACATGCTTTGCCGAAATGCGCTTCAGAATGTTAACGTGTGCCATCGACTACAATCAATTTCCGGCGAGGATCGTAATGGTGATGAATGGCTAACAAACCAACGCCGGTTTCTATCGAGCAATCCCCCCCTGTGACGACTCTGGGTAATTCATTGACCGGGGTTGCCGCATTGCTACTCAGCACTGCGGTACTTCTCATGGGAAACGGGCTTCAAGGCACACTGATTCCAATTCGCGGTAATATTGAGAATTTTCAGTACTTTGAACTCGGCCTTTTAGGCACCGGGTACTTTTGTGGATTTATCTTTGGTTGCGTAACCGGGCCACTGCTGCTGAGGCGCGGTGGACATATTCGGACATTCATGGCGATGGCATCAATGGCTTCTGTCATGCCGTTACTCCATTCAGTCGTCCTGGAACCCCTGATCTGGCCCCTATTTCGAGCGCTAACCGGATACTGTTTCGCTGTCCTGTATATCGTGATTGAAAGTTGGCTAAACGAAAAAACGACCAATGAACACCGGGGGGCTGTCTTCTCAATTTATACCGTTATCAATCTGACGGTGATTACCATGGGGCAGATGATGATCTCTATTGGCGACCCGGCCTTGTTTGGTTTGTTCGCACTCGCCTCTATTCTGGTATCGCTGGCCACGATTCCGATAGCTTTTACGACGGCATCTGCGCCAGTCTCCCCGTCTTTCGCCATGCCGAACCTGATTGAGCTCTATCGGAACTCTCCGGTCGGTTTTGCAGGATGCCTGACGGTGGGGCTTGCGAATGGCGCGTTCTGGACCCTGGGTCCAATCTTCGCGCAGAAACAAGGTCTCGATGTGGCGGGAATTGGACTGTTTATGAGTGTCGTGGTCATTGGCGGCGCCATTGCGCAATGGCCCCTGGGAATGGCTTCAGATCGCATTGACCGGCGATTTGTCATTGCGACATCTGCGATGATCGCTTCGGTCGCTTCCATCCTCATGGCCATGTTGCCGAGTGGTGCTGAAATTCCCATGCTGGCCCTAGGCGCTTGCTTCGGCGCCGGTGCTTTTCCACTCTATTCATTGGCTGTCGCCCATGCGAATGATCACGCCGCGCCCACAGAGATGGTCAAGGTGTCCAGTGGTTTGTTGTTGGTTTATGGCGGTGGCGCCGCCATCGGACCACTTATTTCGTCGCTTTTGGAAGGTATCGTCAACAATGCTGCATTGTTTATATTCGCGGGCGCTGTGTATCTTGTGTTTGTCGTGTTCGTGATCTGGCGCATGCGGCGGCGCGCGCCTGCGAATGACGAGGATCGCGTCGATTTTAATGACTCCATGATTTCCGCCCAGACTGTTTCACAGGTCGTCACAGACTCGATCGTGACAGAGGCCGAAATCGCCTCGACCGAAGCTCGAGACGACGATAGCACGGAACGAGAAAGATGACGTCGCCCGCAGGTTTTCTCAAAAAGAATGCTGTATTTCATAGTGTCGCACTTGCCAAATATACGCTTTATGGAGCGTGTTTTGTGCGATGGCGCTTTCTATAATGTCAGATACGGAGAGGAATTATCTTGATTTGGAATCCATACCATGGGATTCTTGTCTTGCACAATTAAAGGGATTGCGGGTATGCGGCTGCCGTGGAGGCAAAGTGTTGCAGGGGCGGCGTTGTTGGCTCTGAGCGCAACGGCAACGGCCGCTGCCGAGTGCCCAGGTCCCTCAAAAACCGCATTCATGGTTCGCTCGCTTCAAACTGAGCTCATGGTCGCCGCGCTAACATGCCAAATCAGACCGGAATACAATGCTTTTGTTTCCCGCTTCAAGAGCACACTTGTGCGGAATGGCAAGGTACTCCGCAGTTACTATTCGCTGAACTTCGGTGACGAAAGCAAGAAACGTCTCAACGCCTATGTGACACAGCTTGCAAATAAAACATCGGAACGAACGATAGATGCGCGTGGTGCGTATTGTGACGAGGCTAAAGACCTTTATTCTGTCGTCCTGGATACGGAGCCAGGCTACCTCGAAGCCATTGCCGTAAACCAACCGCTAGCAGAAAAAAATCTGCCCACTGCGTGCAGGTCCGACATTGACATCGTGACGTCTGACTGAATTTCTATCACTGAAATTTCCGGTCAGGGAAAAACAATCTCAACCCGACGATTTTGAGGCTCACGAACACCGTCGCCTGTGGGCACCAGTGGGTTTTGCTCACCTTTCCAGTCGACTGCAATTTCCGACGATGGAACACCCAAGCGGTTCAATTCAGCCTGAACGGCTTCTGCGCGGCGTTTTGACAATTTCAAATTGTAACTATCTGTTCCAGACCGGTCTGCATGTCCTGTCGCAACAATTGAACTAATCCCACCCAGTTGAGCATTGGCTGCCGCCTGCGCAAGAATACTCTGCGCATCCGGCAACAGATCAGCCCGGTCCCAGTCAAAGAACACAATATAACTTCTGGCGACTACTGGCGGTTCAACAACGGGTTCAGCCACAGGTTCAACCACGGGAACTGGCTCTGGCGCTGGTTCGGATACCTGAGCGACAGTTTCCACCATCGGGATTGGCGCTTTGGGTTTGGGGAAGCTATACCGCAGGCCAATCATAAAGGAATGATTGTCATAGCTGGAATCCAGGCTGGTGCCATTATCCGCGCCAAAATCCAGGTCCGGAGCGGACAGATATCGATAATCTGCCGTCGCCGACCAGCTATCGCTCAGTTCATAGGCAGCCCCGACAATCCCCTGAAACGCCAAACCGATATCGCTATCATCTACCCGTGTTCCTGATACCGGAAAAATGCCGTCAGCCGAAACTCGGGCGCCACCGACGCCAAGGCCAATATAAGGAGTAAACTTACTCCCAGTATCAAAATCATAGAGCCCGTTAAACATCAGACTCCAGGCATCCGCATTTCCAGACGCTGAGGCGCCACCAACCGAGTCGGCGTCATTGGTGCGAAATCCCAGCTCGATTTCTCCCCGGAAATTTTCCATAACTCCGTACCCAAGGGAAAACAATGCTGCGGGACCTGTGTCCAGATCAACAGACGTATCAATCCCGCCGCCATCAAGATCCAGATCGCGCGGGACAGAAAGCCCTGCACCACCTGCTATATAGAGGCTGCTTTCATCTGCCATTGCATGTGGCGAAATAACAGTGAACCCCAAGGCAACAGGGAGGATATAACGAGAGAATATGGACATTTGCACCACCAAAAAACATTCGACACCGACATGTAACGCACCAACACAATCGATACCAACACTAATTAACTTTTCCCTCTCCATTTTAGCATTCATAATTCATGGGTAATGGGTGGTTTTACATCGAAACCCATCCTCTACAGGAGGCCGCAACCAATCATTCAGCGCATATTCAAATGGGGCGTGATTGCTTTGCTGATACTTTCTGGCGCTACTGGCGCCAGTTATTATCTGCTGACATCAAAATTCAGTGGCGGCGAAGCTCGCGCATGGCTTGATCGGGAAGTTCAGGCAGCAACGGGCAGACGTCTGACAATTGATGGCGATGTAAAAATCCGGCTGTTTCCGTTTCCTGCTGTTGAGGTTGAGGGTGTCAGTTTCAGCAACGCGCCATGGAGCGAAACCAAAACCATGTTCCGTGCGGAGCGTGTGTCAGGGCAAATATCTTTCACGTCCATTTTCAAAGGCCGTTTCGTGCTTGCGGAGGTCAGAATCGAAGGCGGGGCTCTTACGCTGGAAACAGATGCAAGTGGGCGGAATAACTGGGATTTTGAAACTGTTGGAACAAACTCCAGCGTTGCGCCACCATCGTCCGTCACCGCACTGGACCAGGTTCACGACGTAATCGCATCATTGCTTTCAATAACTTCACTCTTTGATGATCTCTACATCAAGGGAATGTCTGTGCGCTACATCGATGCGGGAGTAAAAGAAGCACAGATGATTAATATTGCGTGGATAGGCCTGGAGGCGACCGACCAGGGGCAGCGCCTAGCATTGAATATTGGCACAAACGCACCCAGAGAGGGTCAGTCTCTACATGTTGAAATTTATGATGGTGAATCATTTATTGGTGGTAATGGAAGCTTGGGGATAGCTGTCGCCCTGGATGCGGGCAATTGGCGAAGCCAGGCAACCGGGACACTGTCACCAGAACAAAACGCGACATCAGTGGATGTTGAACTCTCTTTGAACGCGGATCGCGTTTCTGATCTTTGGAGTGATGTCGGCGCGAAAATATCTCTGCCTGAATGGCCGGCTTCACTGGAACCCATGTCTCTCGATATCAGAACTTCGATGCGTGGATACCTTGGGCGACCGAGTCTGGAGAGTATCGTTCTTAAGGCAGACGGAAAACGGGGTAGCCAGATAAGGTTTGACGGCACGATAGCAGATGTCCTGGAGACCGGGAGCGTTGATGGCCAGCTAACGGCCAAAATTGGCGATCCGTTTCGATACGCGGTAACATTTTTCGATGATCTATCGAGCTTGATGTCACCAAATTCGAAGAACCTCGGCCCCCTGGAACTATCGGGGAACCTCGGTGGGAATTTGTCGGCGCTGATACTACAGGATGGGATTGCTACATGGGGAAAACACGAGAGTGTTCGGGCATCATTGCAAAATCTGACGATAGGCGCCAAGGCCCTGACGATGGCTGCGGAAGTTTCGGTCGCGATACAAGATGTGCCGGTCGTTTCCAGGATGTTTTCAGCACTATTACCGCCTACGCTTGTCGAGTTGTCGTCGGCAGTCGATGCCATCACCATTACCGCCAATATCGAAACGGCAGTGAACGGAAAACTGAACGCCGAAAACCTCAAGGTATCAATAGGAGAAGCCTCCCCTTTGAAGATTTCTCTTACAGGAGGTGTAGGCGATCTGCTGGGCAGGATTGATCCGGATTTCAGAATCTCCGTCACTGCGGAGAGTGCAGCGGACATTGGTCAGATTGCCGATGCTTTTGTTCCAGAAGAGTGGAAAAACGTGGTTTTTCCGTTCGATCGAATGGAGGGTGAAGGCGCACTGAAACGTGCGGATAAAGGCGAACTCGCATTATCGGTGGCAAGCCTTCAGTTTGGCGATCCGGAAACCGTCCTTGTTTCCTTCTCCGGCAGCATTTCAGACATCCAGTCACTTCACGACATGGAAGTAGTTGCCCATCTGGAAGCAAAAGATGGTGTGCGTTTCAGAAGCTATCTTGCGAAACTCATGCCCGCAAAAGTGCCTCTGAACCGAATGCCACAACTGGACAAGATTGAACTAACCGTGTCAGTTCAGCGCAGAAATCGTGAGATCACGGTCAAATCCTTGTCCTTGGACTCAGGCGGCGCGTTGCCGCTATCAATATCGGGCAATGGCGAACTGAGCCTCGATCCTTCGATTCAAATGCGTGGGAGCATCGTGGTAGACGGTCCTGATGTATTCGCCCTACGGAATGTCATAGCGGAAACGATGGCGACTGGAGACAACGGCGCTCGCTTCCTCGAACAGTCATTTCCCGAAGCCGTCACTGAATTTCGGATAGAAAGCGGATTCTCAGTGTCGAGCGGCAGACTGGATATTTCTGATTTTGTTGTTCGACAAGCGGACTCTCATCTGACTGCGAATCTTCATGTCCTCACGAATGCCTCAGGCAGGCCCCACGCGACCTTATCGATTACTGATGCGTCCCTCTATCTACCGGCTATTGATACGTTACTGAGCCAAGTCGAGGCAGTTGAGGAAGTGGGCGATAAACTCCGCATCTTTCCTGCCACCAGACATGATTATCAACTGTTGTCTGATTTTGATATGGTTCTGACGGCTCGGGGGGAGATTGTCGGCATCGACGATCCCATACTTAATTCTTTTGACCTGGATGCGATGCTTGAAAATGGACGCCTGCTTCTCAAAAGCTTTCAGGGTGTGACAACAAAGGGCAATATTTCGGTTGTCGGTGACTGGAACATTGCCGGGGAAGGTTCTCCTGATCTGAACTTAGATATCGATATCGACAAGATATCTTTGGGCTCCCTCCTTCATCGCACAGAGATTGCAGACTGGCTGAGGGGCGCCCCCATGTCCGGGGAAATCAAAGGTCAACTTAAGGGATTGTCACCGTCTGACCTCGCGGCTTCTTTCACAGGGCAAGCCAATTTGTCTGTCGGGTCCGGTGAGATTGACAAATCGGTCATAGATTGGTTCGGCGGGGATATCCTTAGCACTCTATACAGCACGATGAATCCATTCGCAGAAACGATTCCCCATTCTCAATTGCAATGTGCAGAAGCCCGGCTGGTGTTCATGAACGGTATTGCAAAGTTCGAGAAAAAAATAGCGGTGGAAACCAAACGAGTCGCCTTGTTGGCGACTGGCCAAATCAATCTGGGGGAAGAAAGCATTGATCTATCACTGGCTTCCACACCCAAGGAAGGTTTTGGCCCGGCACTCGGTGGGGCAGGATCCCTGTTGCGATTGACGGGTCGGCTTGATGATCCGAAAATTTCCCTGGATACCTGGGGCGCATCAAAACGAGTAATTTCTGTAGGAACATCCATGTTGACCGGCGGCGTTTCTTCGCTGCTGGAAACAATCTTCGACCGCCTTACTCGCGAAACCAATCTGTGCAATCTGGTTGCAGGAGCGCCAATGGTTAAGTGATGTCTCCGTTTGCGGTCGGATACATAATGTAAGATCATTAAAGTACGGATGTTCGATGCATTAATTGCAAATCAGAAAAGAAATAACCAATGTTCTTACGAATACTGAATGATGATCAAAAACGTGCTTTGTGGGTTATCGCCTACCATCTTGTCGTTTCGGACCACAGTGTTTCTATCAAGGAAGGCGACTTGATGGACGAACTGACGAATGGACTGAGAACCGAAATTCCGGTATCACCGCAACAACTCTTGGAAAAGCCGTCCCTGGACGCATTCGACAGCCGTGAACCCCGCGTGGCGGCCATGCTGGAAATTTTAACAATAGCACTGGGAGACAATATGTTCCCGAATCCGGAATCGGCATTGGTCGCCAATCTGGCGTCTGATTTTGGTTTTGATGCCACGGAGTTTGCCGCCATGCGAGCATGGGCCGTACGCAACAGCGTTTTGCTTGATGAAGCCGACGAATTCATGGCGCAGCCGTGATGTGATCGCGCTGCAAAACCTGCCCTGGTGAAATCACATGCGACACGTCAGGTATCGACCCACATGATCATGACCCATCGTGTAAAATGGCTTCGCAATGTATCCTTTGTCACGATGAGTATTGGGGCTCACGTCAGTTACCCCGGGCATGGTCTCGCTCATCGTTTCACCGTATATCGGTAAATTTCGCGGCTTTTAAAGCAGGGAGTAAAAATCTCTTATCGATTGTTTTTAAACAATGTATTGTGAGTTTAGTCGCATTTTAAACTGTATCTGACAGTAGTTTAACGCGTTCTGATTGTTGGGAAAGTTGGCTGGGGCGGCAGGATTCGAACCTGCGAATGCTGATACCAAAAACCAGTGCCTTACCACTTGGCGACGCCCCAACACCTTAGCCGAGGCCGCGACGGTTGTCCGTGCGGCGACGTGACGCTCTTTTACGGATTTATTCCGGCTCCATCAAGCCCGCTATGTGGGGAAATCAAAACAACATCATGACGTCACACCACCAGTCCGGGTGGGCCAGATGGATGGTGTGGCGCGCATCCTCGGCGATGCCCGCATCGGTGAACAGCCCGAAGCATGTGGCGCCACTGCCTGACATGCGGGCGAGCAGGCAGCCGGGTTGATTGTCGAGGGCCGCCAGCACAGCGCCGATAACCGGCGCGATGGTGCGCGCGGCATCGGTCAGATCATTGTCGCGCTTCTGCAACAGGGCAGCCAGCGCGTCCGTATCGTCAGGCTCGTCACCAAACCGCGCACTGGCCGAGAAGTTTCCGTCAAAGGCCCTGAACACCGCCGGTGTCGGCACGGTAACACCCGGATTGACCAGCACCAGCGATAACAGGGGCAGGGGGGGCGCCGGTGTTATATCCTCGCCGATGCCGCCGATAAAGACCGGCTCCCGGTACAGACACATGGGCACGTCAGCGCCCAGCCTCAGGCCCATGGCGGCGAGTTGTCCGTCGTCCAGACCGGAGCCCCAGTACCGGTCCAGGGCGCGCAACGTCGCCGCCGCGTCCGACGAGCCGCCACCGATCCCGGCGGCCACCGGCAGGCGCTTGGTCAGATGAATATCCACATCCAGAGAAACAGGGCGGCAGGTTTCCGCCATGAGGCGTGCTGCACGCACGACCAGATTATCCGCATCGGGGCCGATCCGGTCTGCAAACGGTCCATCGGCGGTAAACTGAATGCCGGCCCCTGCCATGGCAGGCGATACCCGCACGGTGTCGCCGGATGCGGTGAACACCACCAGGCTGTCGAGTTGATGAAATCCGTCGGGACGCTTGCCCGTTACGTGCAGGTAGAGATTGATCTTCGCAGGGGCACGGACGGTGACCGTGTCATCAGCCATTGCTGCCGCTATCGATTTCCGTAACGACAGGGTCGGTCATGCCATTTTCGATTTTTTCCCTGACGGCGTCGACAAACTCCGATTCAGGATCGAGGCTCAATGACCGACGCCATTGGAACCGGGCCTCGCGATTGCGCCCCACCCGCCAATAGGCGTCACCCAGATGATCATTGATGATCGGGTCTTCGGGGAGCAATTCAACGGCGCGTTCCAGTTCCGCCACGGCGTTGTCGAAATCGCCCAACTGGTAGTAGACCCAGCCAAGACTATCGACGATGTAGCCATCATGGGGTCGCAGGTCTACGGCCTTGCGGACCATGTCCCGGGCGCGATCAAGGTTGATGTGCTTTTCAATCCATGTGTAACCCAGATAGTTCAGCACATATGGCTGATCAGGTTGGTATTCCAGGGCCGTAAGCAGGTCTGCCTCGGCCCGTTCCCAGTTCTCGGAGCGTTCCAGGGCAATGCCACGGGCGTAATACAGCGACCAATAGCGGCTCAGGGCTGTGTCGGGCAGGCGGCTAAATGCTTCATCATAGGCTTCAACGGCTTCGGTGAACCGCTCGGCGCCACGAAGGATGTCACCCAGATCAATCAGCGGCCCGGCTTCAGACAGGCTTTCATCGGCCATTAAACGGAGCGCGGTAACCGCTTCATCGGTCTTGCCCATGACATCGAGATTGGTAGCGATGCGCAGTTGTGCATTCCAGGCATAGGCGGAATTCGGATCCATGCCCGCATAGACGGTATTGGCGTCCTCATAGCGACCGAGTTCTTCCAGGGTACTGCCCGCGATCAGCTCAAACGTCGGGAACGAGGGATGCAGATATAGTCCCAGGCGGGCCAGCAACAATGCGGATTCATGGGAATTTTGCTGCCGCAGCGATCCGGTCAGATCAAGCATGGCTTCCGCAGCGCCCTCCGCCGCAGTCATGAAGGTGTCATTGGATGATTCCGCGGGTTGTTCCCGCAGCCCGATACGCTCCAGCAACATTTTCATCAGCCGCGAATCGCCATTCTCGTTGCTATAACCATTGTAGAGGGCGGCGGCTTTCTCAAACTTCCCGGTTTTCTCATAGAGAGACCCCAGCAGTTGCGTGGTGCGGACAGACAGTCCTCCTTGCTCCTCCATCAGTCTGCCGAACAGTTTTTCCGCTTCGCCATTATTGCCGGCGCTTGCCTGTATCAGCGCCGCGTGGGCGTTATGCAGCATGGCGGTTGCCTGGCTTTGGCCAAGGGGTGCGATGGCGGCCATGGCGGCGTCTGTATTCCCCTCACCGGAATACGACCAGGCCGTCAACAGGGGGATGAGGTAGGCGCCGATCCCTTCCTGCGCCATGCCCGCCAGTCGCGTGCGGGCAGCTTCAAAACGTCCCGCTCTCAGGTCGCGACTGACCAGGGTGATCGCCGTGAAAACATCATCGGGAGACCGCTCCAGTATCTGCTCCGCCAAGTCAAAGGCATCTTCATAGCGACCGTGGGACAGATAGACGAGGAATGTGCGCTGGAGCAGATCGCCACGTTCCGGATCCATATCCAGGGCGGCCCTCAGATAGACCGACGCCGCATTCATGTCGCCTTCGGCCTGGGCATGGCGTCCGGCAAGATAGTTACCCGTTAATGTTTGACCCGCCGTTGCCTCACTTCCGGCATCCACCTGTGTTCCTGCGCATGCGGAAAACAGAAGCGACATGGCGGCGATTGAAACAAGTCGGCGAACTGGT
>JAJFIE010000295.1 GCA_021775275.1 Rhodospirillales bacterium
CTCGTCAATCTGTGGGCTGACAAATTCAAAGCCAGCACCATCTTCCTTGCTGAGAAATTTCAGGAAGGCTTTCATGGGATTGGTCATAATCACATCAGTGCGACCATTTTGTAGATCGAGGTAGAGTGCTTCGTTCGATTCGTAATACTTGATATCAGCACCCGGCAGAGTGGCTTTGAACCAGTTCGCATAAGTCGAACCTTTTTCAAGACCGACTTTTACGCCATCAAAGTTAGCGGCGACGGGTTTGCCCATATCATCGAAAAGATTCAGGCCGCCATTCTTTTTGCCGACAAGACGACCAACAGAAATACGGTAAGGTTGAGAAAAATCTATTTTCTTCAGACGTTTGTTGGTGATCGACATGGAGGCGGCAATCAGATCGAATTTGTTGGCGAGCAGAGCGGGAATCATGCCATCCCACTTCTGACAGACGAACTCGAGATCGGCGCCGATGGCTGCGGCGACACCTTTCGCTACATCAACATCGTAACCATCGAGTTCACCATCAGCATTGCGAAAATTAAACGGTGCATAGGTGCATTCCATACCGACACGCAGCGTTTCAGCCGATGCGGGCTGAAGTGCGCCCATAACAAACGCCGCCAAAGCAAGGCAGGTAATTTTGAAGTATTTTCTCATAACAACTGACCTCCCAATTTCTGTTTCATTGATTCACGTGTACTGCACTGAATTTTCTGTTTCGCCGGTCCTGTGGCGATTATCAGCTTATACTGATTATCGGCGTGTTCGATGTATATCCTCCCCGAGGAGGACAGGTGTTACGCACCCAGGTGTTGCGCGATTGCCTCAACCGCTAAATTGACCTCTTCGATTGTGTTGTAATGAGCGAGGCCAACACGTACGACACCACCGCTTTCCATCAGCCCTAAATGATTGACGGGCTCAACGGCGTAATTGTGACCGTCCCATACCTGAATGCCCTTTTTCCCTAGCGCCACGGCGATGTCCCTTGGGTGGTGACCTTCGGCAGTAAATGATACCGTAGGAACCCGGGAATTCATGGCGTTGGGGTTGGTGATGCCGTGAACCTTGACGCCCGGCAAGGCGCTCAGGCCTCCAATCAGGCTGCGCGTTAATGGTATTTCATAATCGGTCAAATAATCCAGGGCGGCGCATAGGTTTTGTCGCCGTCCATTGAAATGCGTATATCGACTCCGGTAAAGTTCATCGGCCTGATTGCGACCAATGGTGGCGAAGTAATCAATGGTCGCCGTAATGCCGGCCATTCCTTCATGGCTCAGGGTCCCGGTTTCGAACCGATCCGGCAGATCATCGGACGCCGGACGCACCTTGTAAGGATCAAGTTCCAGTAACAGGCTTTCACGGCCCCACAAGACACCCATGTGGGGTCCAAAAAATTTGTAAGGGGAGCAAACAAGAAAATCGCACCCGAGGTCCTGGACATCAATCACCCCATGCGGTGCAAATTGAACGGAATCCACGTAAACAAGCGCCCCGATGGCATGGGCGTGCTCAACCACCGATTTCACATCATTGATCGTGCCGGTCATATTGCTGGCGTGATTGAACGCGACCAGTTTCGTGCGGTTCGTCAGCAGGGCATCCAGTTCAGTCAGATCAAATTCATAGGTTTCCCGATTAAACGGCAGGAACTTTACGACGAGGCCATGATCACGCGCCATTAACAGCCATGGTGAAACATTTGCATCATGATCCATTGTTGTGACAATAATCTCATCGCCTTCAGAAAAAAGCCGACCGATTGAGCGCGAAATATGAAGCGTCAGCGTGGTCATATTCTGGCCGATGATGATTTCACGCGGCGATGATGCATTCATGAAGTCTGCCATGGCGACATGAGCCTGGGCTACAATTGCCTCAGAACGCTCTGAGGTGTCGAACGCTCCACCCAGATTTGCGTTGGCGTGGACCAGACAATTCACCATGGCATCAATGACCGTCTGTGGCACCTGCGTTCCTCCCGGATTATCCAGAAAAACGGGTGCTGTCGCATCGCCACCCGGTGAAAGGGCAGGAAACTGCGCGCGAATATGATCGATATTCAAACCTGACATCTGTCTACGTTGTCCTAACCGGTGGTGCAAAATACTGCCGCTAAACCCGTGAGGAGAAAGCGACGTTGTTTTCTAGACTATTCATATCCCGATGGGTGGGTATATCCTCCCGGAGAAGGACAAGATAATTTGCATGGATATTTGTTTACGGGCAGACAGGCATAAAGATGACATCTGGTTCTTTTTATTGGCATCCGGAGATCGAAAAACTAATCGACTGTGTCGATAGTGATGATCTGCCGAAACAGATGATCGACAGTCTGTCGAAACTTATTCCGTTCGCCATGGCAACGTTTTTCATTAATCGCGGACGGTCGCGCCCGATCAATATCTACGACAATTTTCCGGATGCAAAAGCAAAGGCAGGCATCGAAAACTATGTAAACGGCACGTATGTTCTGAATCCATTCTATCTGGCGCACCTGAAGGGGTTGGACCTCGGTATTTATCGTATTCGCGATTTGGCGCCCGACGCGTTCTTTGATAACGAATATTACAAATCCCTCAAAATATCTCCGGCATCAGACGAAGAAATTGGGTATGTGACCAAAGACTGGCCGGAAGGTCAGCAAGAGATTGAAATAGCTATCCCTCTGGGCGACAAAACCACCGCCGAAATTGGCCTCTATTGTCCGCTCGACGATCACGCATTTAATGATGATGTGCTGGCGGGTTTGAGAGACCGGCTCCCTGTCATTGGCGCAATTACCCGAAAATACTGGTCGCTACACGGCAGTAGTGTGCTCAATCGGCCCATTGATGCACGGATTGACGAACTGTTCGACAATTTTGGCAAGCCTGAGCTGTCGGACAGGGAGCACGAAGTGATCCAGCATATATTGCGCGGTCATTCTTCGGAATCCATCGGCTACAATCTGGATATATCCATCACCACAGTGAAGACCCATCGTAAACGCGCCTATGCAAAACTGAACATTTCCTCTCAATCGGAATTGCTTTCAATCTTTCTGCAATCTGTCGGCCCTTATCTGGCCCCTACATAGCGGCATACAAAGTTCTCTCTTGTTCCGACCGGATGGTTTCGCTAGATAGCTGTCTGGCGAAGTTGATACCAAAGAGAAACCTCCATGCGTGCAGAGATCGAAACGTTCACCAGGGAAATCAAGCAGTCGATTGAACTGCTGAGGAGGCATCTTTGACTACGATCAGGCCGTCCGACGCCTTGAGGAACTGAACGCGCTCGCTGAAGACCCTGAACTCTGGAACGATTCAGATCGCGCGCAAGCCATCATGCGTGAACGCAATCAGGTGGAAGCGGGCATCAAGGAAATTGATCATTTTGAAATCACGCTGTCCGACAACGTGGAGTTGATCGAGCTTGGCGAAGCCGAGGGCGATGATGAAATTATCGTTGAAGCGGAGGCGGCTCTCGTTGAAATACGCGGAGCGACGGCCAAGGCCGAACTAAAGACCTTGCTGTCTGGCGAAGCGGACGGCAACGACTGCTTCATTGAAATTCATGCCGGCGCCGGTGGCACCGAGGCGCAAGACTGGGCAGAGATGCTGCTGCGTATGTATGCCCGCTGGTCCGAAGCGCACGGCTGCAAAGTCGAATGGATGGAAGAAAGTCCCGGCGAAGAAGCCGGTATCAAATCCGCCACGCTGAAAATTTCCGGCGAAAACGCCTACGGTTGGTTAAAGACCGAAAGCGGCGTGCATCGACTGGTCCGTATTTCCCCGTACGATTCAAGCGCCAGGCGTCATACAAGCTTTGCGTCCGCCGGCGTCTTCCCGGTCATCGACGATAACATTGAAGTGGAGATTGAAGACAAGGACCTGCGCGTGGATACATACCGATCATCCGGTGCTGGCGGGCAGCATGTGAACACCACGGATAGCGCCATTCGCATTACGCATGAGCCGACCGGCATTGTCGTGCAATGTCAGAATGACCGCTCGCAGCACAAAAACCGCGCCACAGCCATGGGCATGCTGCGCGCCCGGCTGTATGAGCGGGAGTTGCAAATTCGTGAAGATCAGGCACAGGCTGACCATGCCGCGAAAAGTGATATCGGCTGGGGCCATCAGATCAGATCTTATGTTTTACAGCCCTATCAGATGGTCAAGGATTTGCGGACGAATGTTGAAACCTCCAACACACAGGGCGTACTGGACGGTGACATTGATGATTTCCTGGCGGCCGCCCTGGCGCAACGGGTCAAGGGTTCAGACAGCGCCGACGCCTGATCCGTTACCCCCGTGTGGTTATTGCAGCACCATCGAGCGGAACAGAACGTTCTGGACCGTTGCGGGCTTGATGGTCGCATTGATGATCAGGACGACCTCCGCCCGCAAGGATTCCGCACCCGCTTCCCCCACCAGATCCTGACGTTCCTGCTCCCGCAGGTGACGCAGGATGCGATCAATTATTTTTGGTTGGCGTTCGACAAGAACGGCCTGGTCATTTTGGTCGATCTGAACCGTCAACGACAGTTTCAGGAACGGAGAACGGCATTCATTAACTTTCAGATCTGCGACGAACTCCGGAAGCTCATAGTAAACGGGTGTGCCGAGGTCGATGGGGCCGTCCGCATCCTCCTCGTGTTCAGCCTTGAATTGATCGTCTTCATGCTCAATCCCCAACAGGGAATCAAGAAAACCAAGATAAAACAGACCGCCACCGGTGCCGCCCAGGACAACCAGCGAGGCGATAGCAATGATGATGATCAGTTTGCCTTTGCCGCCTTTTTTTACGGCGCCTTCTTCGGTATCGCCATTTTCTTCGGCGCCGTTTTCACCGTCATCTTTTTTCTTTTTTGCCTTTTTGGCCATTGCCCTCTCCGGTCAGAAACCAATTTCTCTTGCCGACCTGGATGAGGTCGAAGCCATATCATCCGCATAGTATGCGCGGTTCATCCCGGCAGCACTGCGAAACTCCTCATTAAACGGAGGTTTCAGTGTGCCGCGAAATCGCGTCTTTAGTAAGTAGCGAAATGTTGTCACGGAGTCACATGTTCTTGTGTGACAA
>JAJFIE010000296.1 GCA_021775275.1 Rhodospirillales bacterium
ATCGATTGCGGGCCGTCACCGACAAGGGAACGGATTGCGCTATCGCTCTGGCCCGTGAGCAGAAACTGGAAGATGGTTCGGTTCTCTTGCTGGATGAACAGAGCGCTATTGTTGTTCGCATGAAAGAAGAACGTTGGCTGCGCACAAAGCCGTGCGATGTACCCAGTGCTTTGGAAATGGGCTACTTTGTCGGAAACCTTCATTGGCGCGTACGGTTCGATCAAGAGGTGCTGGAGATTGCCATCGAAGGCCCGGTGGACTTTTATCTGAGTCGATTAAAGCCGTATCTGGACTCTGGCAAAATCAAGGCTCTGTCAGATGGGTAAAGCCATAACCATGCTGGCGGCTCTGCAACACGGTGACAGTTTCTTTCCCTCCGGTGCAGCATCGTTCTCTTGGGGATTGGAAACTCTTGTATCAGAGGGGACGGTATCAGATGCCTCGGACGTAGAGGTGTTCATCCGAGCACAGCTTGAGGGGCGCTGGGCATCGTTCGACCGGGGTGTTGTTTCTGCCGCCTATAAAAACTCAGACAATATGGAAAAACTCTGCCGGATCGATTCACTCGTCGAAGCGCAGACGCTGGCGAGCGAGATGCGGGATGGTTCACATCGATCCGGCCTGGCGCTGCTGCAGGTGCATGAGAAGTTGGGCAGTCCGCTCGCGGCATCATACCGGAACCTTGTCCGTGCTTCAGCAGCTTACGGAAATCTAAATGTCATGCAAGGATTCCTATGGGCCAATACGGAAATGTCTGTCGACGACACAGAGGCGATTTCTGCTCACACCTTGTGTGTTAGCCTTCTTGGCGCGGCTGTTCGCCTTGGGGCCATTGGTCACATTGAAGCCCAGCGGATTCTTGGGATGTTGCATCCGACGATTGACGAATTGGTTGATGATCCGCCGCCGCCACTGGCCAAACTACATGCTTTCACGCCCATCTCAGAAATCGCCGTGATGCGGCACGAGACGATAGACTCGAGATTGTTCGCAAACTAGGTGACAATCTCAGACAGGGAGGTTCACTATGTTACTGACGCCAACTGAATTGGAACGGCTTGTTATCTATACGGCGGCCGAGCTTGCCAGAAAGCGGAAAGCCAAGGGGTTGACGCTGAATCATCCTGAAGCGGTGGCATACATCTCAGATGAAATTCTTGAAGGAGCGCGGGAAGGTCGGAGCGTTGCCGAAATGATTGCTTTCGGCTCAACGTTGCTGACGACCGACGATGTCATGCCCGGTGTTGCCGATCTGATGCCGATGATCCAGGTGGAGGGCATGTTCCCGGACGGAACCAAACTCGTCACTGTTCACGACCCCATCCGGCCGGGTAAGACGAAGAAGCCAAAAGATGCGGTTACACCGGGAGAGCTATTGGTTGATGATGGTGAAATCGAGATCAATGCAGGCCGGAAAACAGTAACCTTGAAGGCGGTCAATACGGGCGATCGACCCATCCAGATCGGTAGTCACTACCATTTCTTCGAAGCGAATAAAGCCCTTGATTTCAATCGCTCCGATGCATTCGGAATGCACCTCGATATCCCATCAGGAACGGCTGTCCGTTTTGAACCTGGCGAGTCAAAAGAAGTTACGCTGACCGAATTTGGTGGGTCGGGAGAACTTTTCGGTTTGAACAATCTGACTAATGGGTCGGTCCATAGCGAGAGCCGTAAAGCGGACGCATTGCGCCGGGCAAAAGAACAAGGTTTCAAGGGAGCTTAGATCATGGCGAAAATGGCGCGAGAAGACTATGCGAACATGTATGGGCCGACGACGGGCGATGCTGTTCGACTTGGCGACACCAATCTTTTTGCTGAGGTTGAGCACGACTATGGCATTCCCGGAGAAGAGTGCCTGCACGGTGGTGGTAAGACGCTCCGTGACGGTCTGGGGTTGACGCCCGGATACAATAGCGCGCAAGGCTCGCTCGATATGTTGCTGTGCAATGCGACAGTGATCGACCCTGTTCTGGGCATTGTTAAAGGTGATATCGGGATCAAGGATGGAAAGATTGTCGGTGTCGGTAAGGCTGGCAATCCGTCCACTATGGACGGCGTCGATTCAAACCTGATCTGTGGCGTGGCAACAACGGTACGTGACGCCGAAGGACTGATTGCGACACCGGGCGGTATTGATGTGCACGTACATTTTGATTCTGCCCAACTCTGCGAGCATGCCATCAGTGCAGGACTGACCACCATGATCGGTGGATCGCTCGGTCCCATCACCGTTGGGATTGACTGCGGCGGCGCGTTCAATGTTGGCAAGATGTTGCAGGCGGCCGAACAATGGCCGATCAACTTCGGCTTTCTAGGGCGGGGCAACACATCCAAGCCAGGGTCTATTGAAGACCAGATCGCTGGGGGATGTTTTGGACTGAAGATCCATGAAGATTGGGGTGCGATGCCTGCTGTCATCGACACCTGCCTTGGCGTTGCAGATGAAATGGATTTTCAGGTTCAGCTTCACACGGACACTTTGAACGAGAGCGGTTTCGTCGAAGATACGCTTGCCGCCATCAACGGCCGGACGATTCACATGTACCACACGGAAGGCGCGGGTGGCGGACATGCGCCGGATATCATTCGGGTCGCGGGCGAAGCAAACTGCCTGCCATCGTCTACCAACCCGACGAACCCGTTCACAGTGAATACCTTTGATGAACATCTGGATATGACGATGGTGTGCCACCACCTGAGCCCCTCAATCCCTGAGGACGTGGCGTTCGCCGAAAGCCGCATTCGCGCCCAGTCGATTGCCGCAGAAGATGTGCTTCATGATCTGGGGGCTATTTCCATGCTGGGGTCAGACAGTCAGGGCATGGGACGCATCAACGAGGTCATTACGCGGACCTGGCAGCTGGCATCGAAAATGAAAGACCAGCGTGGTCGCCTGGCTGAGGAAACCGTGACCAAGGGCGATAATGAGCGGATTAAGCGCTACATTGCGAAGTACACGATTAACGCCGCACGCACTTTCGGGATTGAAGACCATGTTGGATCCCTGGAAGCTGGAAAGCTCGCGGATGTGGTTTTGTGGCGACCGGGGTTCTTCGGCAGCAAGCCGGAGCTCGTCATCAAGGGCGGCTTCATCGCATGGGGCGCTATGGGGGATAGCGCGGCATCTCTTATGACGTGCGAGCCGCTTCAGATGCGGCCCCAGTGGGGAGCGTTTGGCAAGGCAAAGGAAGCCCTCAGCGCATGTTTCGTCAATCCGCTGGCTATCCAGAACGATCTGGCAAACAAACTTGGCCTGAACAAATCACTTCTGCCAACACATGGAACACGGCAAATCAGCAAACAGCACATGCTGCACAATGATGCCTGCCCGAACATTCGTGTTGATGCACAGACCTTCGATGTTTTTGTCGATGGTGAGCTGGCGACGTGTGAGCCGGCAGAAAAACTACCGTTGGCGCAACGGTATATGCTGCGATGAGTAATAACACCTCTGGCAATCTCCCTTCTCCAGCCAGAGTGGGAATCGGTGGACCGGTTGGTTCGGGTAAAACCGCGCTTATTGAAAAGCTGATCCCCGCGTTGGAGGCGCGCGGCATAGAAGTCGCGGTCGTCACCAATGATTTGGTGACAAAGGAGGATGCAGAACGCCTGAAGAAAAGTGGCCTCATTGATCCTGAAAAAGTGAGAGCTGTCGAAACCGGAGCATGTCCCCATACCGCCATCAGGGAAGACCCTACCCTGAATATTCAGGCCGCAGATGATCTCGCCAATTTGTTCCCCCGAATTGGCGTCGTGATCATTGAAAGCGGCGGCGACAATCTAGCCTCCACGTTTTCGCTTGATCTGGTCGATTACTGGATGTTCGTCATCGACACCGCCGGCGGCGATGACATTCCCCGCAAAAAGGGGCCGGGGATTGTTCGCTCTGATCTGCTCGTAATTAACAAAACCGATTTGGCCCCCCTCGTAGGCTCCGATCTTGACCTCATGGAGTCAGATGCCATTGGCGTTCGTGGCGGCAAGCCCATTGCCATGACCAACTGCGCAACGGGTGAAGGGATCGATGCGGTCATTGACCATTTATCCCGGGATGTCTTGTTTGATGCCTGATTCCGTCGAAGGACCTGACAGCGAAACCATGCCGCCAACTGGAACTGGGCGAATCGAGTTGGTGTTCCAAAACGACCCCGAAGGGCGGAGCTATCTCGCGGAGCAGTACAGCTCGTATCCGTTTCATATCTGCCGCGCCCACTATGTGGATAAGAATATCCCGGGGATGGCGACCCTATATACACAGTCTTGTGCAGGCGGGATTTTTAAGGAAGATCGTTTATTCATGAAAATTCACGGGCGGGAACACGTCTGGACCCATGTTACGACGCAGGCATCGACCATTGTTCATCGCATGGAAGAGGGATTCGCACGACAGCAGGTTGATATCATTGCTGATCAGGGAGCATTGATAGAGTACCTGCCTGATACCACAATTCTTTTTCCAAAAGCGAAACTCCAGTCATCCATAAATATCAGGCGACACCCGGACAGTGATGTCATTGTTGCAGACTCGTTTCTTACCCATGATCCGGGCAATGCGGATGAGACATTTAGCTGGTATGAAAGCGAGCTTGTTATTCAGCAACCTGACGGTCGTGTTGATGCGATTGACCGCTTTTCGGTAACTGGGGAGACGTTCATTTCTGGGGAAACATCCGCTCCCGGACAAAATGCTGTCTATGGAACGTTTGCTGTGATCAGTGGTAGAGCCGATAATTGTGCGTTTTCGGTGGCCCTCCGGTCTTGTATGGAAGCGCGTGCCGACGTCTATGCCGGTGTGTCACGATTGCCAAATGATACAGGCTGTTGGGTTCGATATTTTGCGATGGATAGTGTAGCGGCAAAAGCTTTTGCAACGGCGCTATGGGGTGTCTCGCGGGAGTTACTGACAGGGTATACTCCTGATTCACGAAGAAAGTAGATGGCACGGTATACAAAGTTGGCTGATGCAGTGTGCAGAATAGTCATCACCACTAACGCCAGCATTATCACGACACTCATAACCATGCCGGTCACGGCAATTGAAATTTCGATATCGTACAGGGCACCGTTGAACAGGGTTTGGTTTTGATGCTTGAATCTGACCTGCCTCTATGAACTGGTCATTCACGTTGAGAGTTCTTCCGCGCGATAGTCATGTTGTTTGGCATTATGTCAGCACGCGCTCTAACATCCATTAAATTGATGAATATCATCAAAAATTGTAACCTATTATATCTATTTCGTATTTTTATACTGACAACTCAGTGGAGCCAAGGCACAGGAACATTTCGAGAGCCTTCTTTGCAATGAGAGCAATTCATCCAGCGCTTGGAATGGCCCGTTAGAAGGGAACACTAGAGGCCAGTTTGTGAGAGTAGTCGCGATCCACTTGATTGCCCCATGATCGCCATCTTCCGTGTCATAGCAACTAACAAAAGTGTCGAAAGGTTATACACATGCCAGACCCCAAAACAGGTGAGCTACGTGGAAATCGGAATCTGAATAGACTTGAGCGCATTTCTCAAACCAAGCAGGACGAGGAAGTCCAGCGGGGTTTGGAACTGGGGCTTGAAGCGGCAGACTCGATCAATGACCGATCGATCTCATTATTCAGCCGTGGGCATCTCCCCGCCTTCGCTGGCATCAACACCTTCATGAAGACTCCATACTGTGAAGACATTCGTGAGGTCGGTAAATATGAAGCAGCTTTTGTTGGAGCGCCTTTTGATGGCGGTACGACATACCGACCGGGAACGCGCTTCGGCCCTCAGGGTGTCCGGCGTATTTCAGCGGTCTATGATGGTTATTGTGTTGATGGTGCAGTTGATCTGTTTGAGGAACTCGACCTTTGCGATGCTGGCGACATTTTTGTCATCCCTGGCAGTATCGAGAAAACTTTCGACCAGGTTTCAAAAGCTGTTTCCCATATTTATACGTCCGGAGCCTTCCCGATCATCGTCGGTGGTGACCACAGTCTTGGGTACCCAAATGTCAGAGGCGTAGCACCTCATATCGATGGCAATGTGGGTATCATCCATTTTGATCGTCACCTGGATACCCAGGACATCGACATGGACGAGCGCATGCACACAACTCCGTGGTATTGGACAACCAATGACCATGAAAGCGTTGAGCACAACAAAGCTCACCAGGCCCACAGTCATATGCATGACGTTGGCCTGTCAAACTGCCCGCCAAAGAATCTTGTTCAGATTGGCATTGGCGGCTGGTACGGGAACCGGCCAGGTTCAGAAGTCGCCCGTGATCGCGGCACAAGTGTCATTACCATGAAGGATTTCGAAGAGCTCGGAACCGAGGGTACAGCAAACATGGCACTTGAGCTCGCGTGGAAGGGCTGCGACGCTGTTTATCTGTCTTTCGATATCGACAGCATTGATCCCGGTTATGCCCCGGGCACCGGCACGCCGGAACCCGGTGGATTTACGCCACGGGAAGCTCTGGAAATGGTTCGCACGATTGCGAAAGAAGGCTTATGCGCCATGGAAGTTGTCGAGGTATCACCGCCATATGATGTGAATGACAGCACGTCCCAGCTCGCATGCCGGGTTATCCTGGATACGCTCGGCACCATGGTCACCGAAGGTAAGTTGGGTCATCGTGATCAGGTAATGAAGCCCGCATAATCTCTCCTAGCGAGAGGAGCCCGGCGGCGGTTGTTCCCATTCCACCTGCTTCGTCGCCGGACAGAATTTTGCGACCTGGAGAAACGTGATGTTTTCAATCCTCGGCTTGGGCTTTCTTCTCGGTATGCAACATGCCTTAGAAGCCGATCATATCGCAGCCGTTGCAAGCTTGACGAGTGGTGATGCTTCACGCCGACGGATTGTCGTTCACGGCGCGACCTGGGGGACCGGCCACGCTCTCACATTGATGGTTTTTGGCGGCGCCGTTTTGCTCTTCGGTTTCCAGGTTGATGATGGCATTGCTCACTGGCTCGAGTTCGCTGTCGGCGCCATGTTGGCCATACTTGGTGGAAGGGTGATCGTCAGTGTGCTGCGTGAGAGGATCCACATCCATTTCCATCTCCATTCCGACGGTCGTTCACACATCCATGCCCATAGCCACAAATACGCATCTGCATCACACAGAACACACGCCGCCCATGATCACGCGCATACCCGTCTCTCATTCGCCCATCTGGTTCAAACGTTCGCCGTTGGGATTATGCACGGCATGGCCGGAACAGCGGCCTTGGTGATCCTGGTCACCGCCTCCAGTGTGGGATCCGTCGGTCAGGGCGCGTCATACCTATGCCTGTTTGCACTTGGCTCGGTTCTAGGTATGGTCATGTTGACTGGCATTGTGCTGTTCCCAGCCTCATATGCTATCCGCGACACCCCAACACTTGGTCTTATTGTCCGAACAACAATTGGTGTTGCAACGGTCATTGTCGGTGGACATGTCATGTTCGAAAACTGGGTTTAATCTGCGTGCCCCGCTTGATCACGAGGTGATAAGTATCCTTCAGTGGTTCGGGATACTATTGGTATTCGCTGGGGTAATGGTATTGTCGGCATAGTTATTGGTTTCCACAAACTCAATTGGGTGGCGTAGCTTGTGACCAAATCGGATCTTCCCAATCTTGTGCAGACAAACCCGCAAAACAGTCGGCGGTTTGCGAGGAATCTTGACTGGAATCTGCTGCGGACTTTCTACGAGATTGTTAACGCAGGTGGTTTGAGTGAAGCGGCGCGCAAACTAAGTAGAGGCCAGCCTTCCATCAGCATGGCATTGCACCGACTTGAAGATCACATGGACACAATCTTGTGTCGGCGAGGGCCAAGCGGTTTTGCACTTACAGTCGATGGGGAGCTATTGTTTGGAAAATGCGAAAGAATGTTCGGCATTGCAAGTGAAATCCCAAGTGCACTAGCAGACGCTTCCAATGAGATTCGTGGTCGTATTCGGCTGCAACTCATCAGCAATCTCGTAGATGAGAGCATTGATCTCGCCATCAGTCGATTCCATCAGGAACACCCAAACGTAGAGATTTTTGTTACTGTATCGACGTGGGATGTCGTTCAACGAAGCGTTATGAGAAACGAGGTAGAGATCGGCGTGTCGCCGGTCACATTGCGGACTCCAGGATTGAGCTACGAGGTCCTGTTCCGAGAAACCTACAAACCCTATTGTGGACGACCTCACCCGTTGTACGGTGTGGTTTTGAAGCGGCCGGAGGAATTGTCCGAATATTCGTTTGTCTTGACGGGTGCCGACGAACCAGAAAGCCAGATCCGGTTCCGTCAGCGATATGGATTAGGCAAGCATCTTGCCGGACTTTCGGAACATTTGGAGGAAGCCCGACGCTTGGCGGTCTTGGGTGTTGGGTTGTGTTTCTTGCCGGAAACGTTCGTCTCTCGTGAAGTGCAAGAAGGCAACCTGCATTCCGTTCTCGTTCCAGGTGACGAGCCAATGTCCGATATATTCGTGATCTCCAACCCGGAAGCACCGCCCCATCTCGCGCGGGATCGCATGCTAAGCCTCCTTCGCGAAACGTATCAACCAACTTCAAACTGAGACCACCGATACTGCCAACTCTTTATCAAGACGTAGTATGACAAGAGGGGCGTTTGGTATTGGGATTGACCAGGCGGATTCACTACCTAAAACCCAACCTATTTGGCCATGAGGCTTTGTCATACCAGATTACCTCAAGCAAGTAACCTCATATCCAACAGATTTCAAGCAGCTCCCTGACCTAATGATACATTCTGCATCTCAATCGAGGCATACTTTGCTTTTGCAATAATCCAGTTCTGCCAATCCTCCAGTCCTTCGCCGGATTTAGCGGAAAGTTTCATGACTTTCAGATCAGGATTGACCCTGTGAGCGTACTCAATTGCCAAATCCACATCAAAATCCAGATGAGGCAAGAGGTCGATCTTGGAAAGGATCATCAAATCCGAAGCGGCGAACATATCCGGATACTTGATCGGTTTATCTTCACCCTCGGTAGCGGACAGAATGACAACCTTGGACGCTTCACCGAGGTCAAAAGCCGCCGGGCAGACCAAATTTCCGACATTTTCGATCAGGATTGCCCCACCCGGATCAAGAGGCAGGTCTTCAAGGGCATGACCGATCATATGGGCATCTAAGTGACAGCCTTTGCCTGTGTTGATTTGAACAGCGGGAATGCCCGTTTCACGTATTCTGTCTGCATCGTTGGCGGTTTCCTGATCACCTTCGATGACGCCGAGGGGTATTTTATCTTTCAGTCGTTTCAGGGTTTCCACAAGTAAGGTGGTTTTCCCTGCGCCGGGACTGGAGACCAGGTTTAGAGCCAGCAAGCCTCTTTTCGCCAACCGTTGCCGGTTGGTTTCAGCATACCCATCGTTCTTGGACAGTATATTCTGTTCTATCTGTATTAGGCGATCCTGGGTGTATCCGGCAACGGATACACCTGCCATTCCCTGGCCATAATGATGATCATGCCCTTGGGGATGGCCATGATCATGTTTGTGTTCGTGGGAGTGTTGATCAGAGGGGTGCGTATGTGAATGATTATGATCGACTACTTCGTTGCAACCGCACACTGTACACATCACTATCTTCCAATCCCTGTTGAGCAAAAATCAATTTCTTGGCCGGCGTGTTATACGGCGCTCAAAAAAACCGATTAATCAGTCAATTTTAATGTGAAGTAAATTTGACTCCGGAGTCAAATCATATCTGTGGAGAGTTTTTTAGGAATTGATCCAGTCCCAACAAGATGACGCAATAGGCACGTTGACATTGTCACATTAACCCAGAGAGCCTTTTGACCTCATATGTCTTCATGCAGCGGCGACCATCGCATTCCAACAGCTCAATGCTTCATCTCTGAACAGGCGCATTGTCTTCCGGGATATGAGGTGTCGTTGAATGTTGAAGTGGTTGTAGAAGGCTGTGAATGTAGAAAGGAATCGCTGTACTGATTTGGATGATTTGAAGCGTTGCTGTTTTCGCTCTCGTCTTCGCGTTGGTTGATGCGAATTTTCTGCTCTGTTGTTCAACCGCTTGCCAAGCATATGGATTGCAGATGGGATAGTTTCCCGAATTGCGGCAAGTGTTGGCCGTCACTTATCGCTAACAATGGTGCTGGGGCCTGCCTCAAGTTTTTTCATTGTTTTTCGAAGAAACTTGGTGGCAGCAACCTTGTTTCTCCTAGACTGGAGCAAGATTTCCAACACCTCACCTTCTGCATCTACAACTCGCCACAGATACATCTGCTTGCCATTGATCTTCAGAAAAACCTCGTCAATGTGCCACGTTGAGAACGCATTGGAGCGACCGGCTCGCATGCGCTGGGCGTATGCTGGGCCAAACTTGAGACACCATCTTCAAACAGTTTCATACGAAACCTTAATCCCGCGCTCGGCTAGGAGGTCTTCAATATCTCGATAACTCAACGTGAACTGATAATAGAGCCAGACGGCGTATTGGATAATCGAGGGTGGAAAGCGATGGCGGCGATAGGAAATAGGTTTCATACAATCACCCTATCGGTAATCCTCACAAATGCCACCTGTTAACGTGACAATGCCAACGTGACAATGTCGTCGTAGAGATAACGGAAATCGGACATATATCATCACGGCCAAGCGGATGACATCGGGAGAGGTTTTGAAATAACGGAATGGATTCTTCATTCCTAGATGTTACGAAAGCCAACCTGCTGATTCAAGCTAGGTCCCTCTGACAATGCCGTCAACTACGCTGCCCTTCCTTTTTCAAAAGCGAATCCTTTACAGTTGCACACTTGTTTTTCAGGTGTTGTTTCAGGATGGA
>JAJFIE010000297.1 GCA_021775275.1 Rhodospirillales bacterium
GATTTCATGCCGCATGACCCACCACAGGCCTTCGCCACGCAGTTTCGCTACCTCGACGTACTCCATGACCTCGATATCCATGGCCACGGCACGTGATATCCGATAGACGCGGGTCGCATCCAGCAGGGCGATAACGACGATCAATACCGGGATAGATGTGCCCAAAACTGACAAAACCATGAGGGCAAAAATAAGCGTTGGTATGGCCATCAGAATATCGACCATGCGGCTCAGTAACTGATCGACCCAACCCCGCAGTGTGGCGGCAAAGAAGCCGCAGAAAATGCCAACTGCGAAGGCCAGTATGGTGGTGGCGAGAGCAATTCCGATGGTGTTCCGCGCGCCATAGATGACTCGGGTAAACAGATCGCGGCCCAGATTGTCAGTCCCGAGAATGGCTGGCGGATCATGTTCGGGCGCCTCACTATCCCAGAAGCCATTTTCCCAGACATCGCCGATCACCTCTGTTTCCGGATAGGGTGCGATCACCGGCGCGAATACCGCAGCAATAACGTTGAGCATGATAATCGCCACGCCGAGTTTGGCCGCGAAGGGAGCACTTTTCAGTAGTTTCCATGCATTTTTCATTGTGCCCTCCCTTTACTTCGGATGCCGAAGCTTGGGATTGGCGATAATCGCCAATACGTCAGCCAACAGGTTCAGCAGGACATAGGTAGTCGCAAAGATCATCACGCTGGCCTGAACCACAGGAAGATCACGCTTCGATACCGAATCAACCAATAACTGACCCAAACCGGGGTAGACGAACACCACCTCGACCACCACCACGCCGACCACAAGGTAAGCGAGGTTCAACACCACCACGTTAATGACAGGCGACAGTGCATTGGGAAAAGCGTGCTTGGCGATGATACGGGCGCGCTTCATACCCTTGAGCGTCGCCATTTCAATATAGGGACTGGCCAACACGTTCAGGATGGCCGCCCGGGTCATTCGCATCATGTGGGCGATGACCACCAGTGTCAGGGTGAGGGCGGGAAGAGAAACCGCATATAACTGGTCCCAAAACCCCATGTCACGGCTCATCTTGGAGATGCTCGGGAAGATATTATTTTCCACGGCGAGAAACAGGATCAGGATATAGGCAACGAAGAATTCGGGAAAAGAAATGGCGCTCAGGGTCGACATGGAAATGGCCTTATCGAACCAGCTTTCCCGGTAAAGTGCGGCGATCATGCCAAGGATGATGGAAATGGGAATCGATATAACGGCGGCCACGGAAGCCAGGAATATGGTATTCCCAAGACGCGTTGACAGAAGCTCCGCAATCGACCGTTTGCTCGCCAGAGAATTTCCGAGGTCGCCTTGCAGCAGATTGCCCATCCAGTCCAGATAGCGCACATACAAGGGCAGATCGAGCCCGAGCTCGCGCCGGAAGGCCGCCACTGTCTCAGGCGTGGCCGCCTGCCCAAGGATCGCTTGCGCCAGATCGCCCGGCAAAAACTCCACACCCAGGGCAATGATGACGCTGATAAAAAATAATGTTACTACGCCGAACGCCAGTCGTTTGGCGACCATGGCACTCAAACTATTCATTGACAGCTCCGATCCTACACTCCCTATGCGCCGGCAGTTTTCTACCGATCATTTTTGCGCTCATATTTTGTGCTTCGTCGGTGAAACAGCATAAATGCTGCCCTATCCCCCAACCTGGGCCCGACCCGGCAGATGATATGGAGCATCATTCAAAGATGAATTACAAGTCTTGCAATTTGGGAAATTAAATGAATTACCTGTTCATGCTGCATCAAAATTTTCGTTCAGGTACTGATCATCCATGGAGTCCGCGCTGCGGATGGTATCCACAACCCCATCCGGGCGAATTATGGCCACTTCGGGTCGTCCACGTCCGTTGATAGCGAAAATCTGGTCCATGCCATAGGCCCCCACATCCAGAAACGCGATGAGGTCGCCCGGACCGGTTGAGGCAGGCAGTTCCCGGAACCCCGGTTGATGGATCAGCGTTTTTTCCAGAAGCTCCCGATGGGCGGCAAGTGCGGGTTCGGTTGAAAACAGACGACGGATGGTGGCTTCCCCTTCCACGTCATAAAAAGAATCGCCGTTATCACACAACGGCCCGACCATTCTGAACAACGCAGTTTCATGCGCATCAAGGCGATTGGCCGTCAGCGCGTGGAAGTACCAGCGGTAGGTAAATGCCTCCATCAGGGTGTGATATCCGGCATCAAGCAGTAACCAGGGATCCGCGCCCCGGTGTTTGATATTCTCCACACGGGCAAGAAGCACCGCCGTGTCACAGACCATGCTGCGCCCGGGCTCGATCACCACTTCGCGGTCACGCCCGAGGCGGTCATGCAGAGGGGGCAATACCGCCGCGGCGATATCGCCGTGGGAAAAATCCGCCCGGTAGTAACCTAAATCCGGCGACTGATCGTTATACTTCACATAGTTCATGGGAAACCCGCCACCCACGTTGATGTGATCCAGCGATTCTCCGCGGGCGGCCTCCACCCGTTCGACCTGTTCAGCAATGAAAAGTCCGGCTTCGGCATAGCTGGATTTATCAGTGATCTGTGATCCGATATGCACGTGCAGCCCCGCCAGATGCACATGGTCGCCCATGCCATCCAGCAACGACAGGCACCGGTCCATATCTTCCACCACCATGCCGAACTTGGTGTCACTGGATGCGGTTTCGATGCCCGGTGCGGTGCCGCTTTCCAGTTCAGGGACCAGACGCAGGGCGATATTCGCCTTCAGCTCATGCTCGACAGCAACATTGCCGATGCGTTCCAGTTCAAACACGGAATCCACATTAATCGCCTTGATGGCCGGGCTCATGGCCTGTTTCAGCTCATCACGGCTTTTGGCGACACCATTCAGAACAATGTCTTTGTTGGCAAATCCGGCGCGGCGCGCCCGGTGCAGTTCTCCGGCCGAGTTCACTTCAAGAGAAAGGCCTTCCCGCCGCAATATATCCAGCACCGCCATCAACGAGCAGGCCTTGGAGGCGTAGGCGACTTTCGTATTGGCATGAACGTCCTGGAACGCGGCGCTCATGACCCGGGCGTTCTCGGCAATCTTGCGCTCCGAATAAACGTACAGCGGTGTTCCACGCTCTTCGGTTAATTGGACCAGATCAATCCCGTCCATGTGCAGGTGACCGCCTTGGGCTTCGAGATATCCCTGAGTTTGCCAGGGTTCCAGATTGAATGCTTTTTTCATGGCCCGCTAATTGCTCCCTTGTACCTTCTGGACGCTACTGGCCATAGTATCTGCCGGTTGTCGCATCTGCGATATCCCAAACCGGATATTCCTTCCTACCGTACTGCCACTTACCCTGACCACAATCGAGGAGATAAAGCAATTTGGTACTTATCATCTGACGTTGGCGGCACCTTTACCGATCTGGTGCTTATCGACAGCGAAACGAAAAGCACATTCATCGACAAAGTCCCGTCCAGCAGGCGTGGCTCGGCGACGCACATAGCGGAAGGCATCACCCGGATAACAGCAAAAGCCGGAATCGATTCATCAGAAATCGATTTATTCGTGCACGGGTTCACTGTCGCCACAAATGCTTTTCTGATGCGCCATGGCGCCCGCACTGTACAGATTGTTACAGAAGGCTTTCGCGATGTTCTGGAAATCGGCAACCAGATGCGACCCGACCTGTATGCGCTGCGACAGAATAAACCGCTTCCCGTCGTGCCCCGCTCGCGCAGTATTGAAGTTCGTGAAAGGATGGATAG
>JAJFIE010000298.1 GCA_021775275.1 Rhodospirillales bacterium
AGAAGCGGAAACTCCAAGGCTGTCATGACTTGGTTTCAGTTTGCTCGGCAATCCAGTCCGCATAAACAAGCTGTACGCTTGGCCGAGACATGACGGCATCCGCAATTCGCCTAACATTGGGGAATTCGTCCGTTGTTGGGTGCCCACGTGCCGGATTAAGCCAGGTGGTCAGCATGAAAAGATAGATATCGACAGCGCTGAAACGGTCGCCCAGGACCCACTCGTTGTCACCAATCTGGTCGTCGATCACGCTCCACGTCTCGCGCAGTCGCCGAATTCCGCGTCTTTGGGCGCTTGGTTCATCGGCGGGCGTATCGGCAAAACGGTCCGGATAATAGTTGAGCTGGAAGGCGTTCTGAACGGAGTTGGAAAAATACACCAGCGTCTGTAAATACAGCCCGCGTTCCGGCTCATCAAACCCGGGCGCCAGGTTTGCTTCCGCGTGACGGTCGCACAGGAACACCGTAATCGCGGCGCATTCGTACATGGCGCATTCGTTATTGGCCCGTTCGTTATCGGCATCGTCGCCCCATGTGAGAACCGGCACCCAGCCATTCGGGTTTATCGCCAATTGTTCCGGCGGGCGCGGTTTGTCCATATCAATCGTCGTCTGGATCAACTCATAGGGCGCGCCGATTTCTTCCAGCATCACCCGGACCCCCATTGCCGCGCTGCCAGGCGCATAAAACAATCTGTACTCCACGGGGTTTCTCCTTTTTTTCGTCTTTACCATGCTACCTTAAGAAAGTTGGGCCTGCTGACTGCCCGGTCAGCCCGGCGGCGGACCTTCGGGAAACCGGGGCAGGTCGTCGGTGATATCGTACCATGCGGCCTTGTAGTCCACGAAAATATGGCGGGCGGGTTTGATTTCCGGGTCGTCATCCAGTGACGCCAGGGGAACCACCGCTATGCCCCGCTCCGCATCGCGGCGCGGCATCAAAGAACTGCATACTTCGCAGAAAACCTGTGTGAAGTAACGGGCATCCGGGACCTTGTAGGATTTGAGCCGGTCTTCACCGCTCAGGAACTGAACGCCGTCGTACGCGACAAATCCGTTGGAAGAATGGGCCGCTGCCCGACCGTATCGACACCGGGAGCAATGGCAATTATGGGCAATCTTGAATGGCTCCGTGACCTGATAGGTTACGATGCCGCACAGGCAACTGCCCCGGACCGGACCCTCTGCTTTTTTCGGCACGGGCACGCCTTCAACACTGGGGAGTCCTGATTCTTCGGGATAACCGTCATGACGGGGCAGATCGCCGTTGATCGTGTGCCAGGGCGAGTTGTCGGCGGCGAAAATGGTGTAATCGGGCTTTCGCATCTTATCGTGACATCCCCCGGGCGTTACCCAGTGATTGTCCGCCTCGTTGGCATACGGGACAACCGAGCCACATACATCGCACGAACTGCGGACCAGGACTTCAGACGATTGATAATGAACAATCGTGTCGGTACTGCTTGTCCAGCGAATCTGGTCCGGCCTGAAAAAACAGTAGGTGCCAAAAGCTGCGCCGTGCGCTTTCTGGCACATGCGGCAATGGCAATTGTACATGGCGTACGGTTCCGCCAGCACTTCCCACGTGACGCTGCCGCACAGGCACTTTCCCTTGTTCGAGTATTCCACGGTCTTCTCCTTCATTATCCCGGCTGTCCGGTATCAGTAGTCTGGATTTGCGATCCACGGCGCATAGACGCGCTGGACGCTTGGCCGCTGCACGACCACATCGGCAATGCGCTTGACGTTGGGAAATTCATCGACGGTCGGATGCCCCCGAGCCGGCCGCAGCCATGTGGTCAGCATGAACAGATAGATATCGGCGGCGCTGAACCGGTCGCCGAGCACCCACTCGTTGTCGCCGATCTGGTCATCAATGACCTTCCAGGTTTCCCGTAGCCGACGGTTGCCACGACGTTGGGCGCTCGGCTCATTGGCGGAGGCGTCGGCGAAACGGTCCGGGTAGTAGTTGAGCTGAAAGGCGTTCTGAACGGAGTTGGAGAAGTACACCAGCGTTTGCAGGTACAAGGCGCGTTCCGGGTCGTCTATCTTGGGCGCCAGATTCGCTTCTGGATGCCGGTCGCACAGGAACACGGTGATCGCGGCGCACTCGTACATGGCCCATTCGTTATTGGCATCGTCGCCCCAGACGAGAACCGGCGCCCAGCCGTTGGGGTTGATCGACAGTTGCTCCGGTGGGCGGGGCTTATCCATGTCAACCGTGGTCTGGATCAGCTCGTAAGGCGCGCCGATTTCTTCCAGCATCACCCGTATGCCCATGGATGCGCTCTTCAACGCGTAGAATAGTTCATACATCACCGGGTTCTCCTGGCAGGTCCATACTTCTAGTAGGTCCATACTTCCGTATAGGGCCTGAGCTCGATTTCGTTGCTCCATGCCGATTTTGGTTGCAGGTGGGTCAACCAATAGCTTTCCGCCACATCGTCGGGGCTGGCCAGTTTCTCCGGATCGTACCTGTCGCCATAAGCATCTCGCACGATCGGAACATCAAGATCACAATCCAGTCTGACATGTACGATATGCACGCCATCCTTGGCGTAGGCTTTGGTCAGGCTCTGCGATAACGCCCGTACCCCGAACTTGCCGATGGCATAGAGCGGATGCGTGCGTGACCCGCGATAGGCGGCTGTCGCGCTTGAGAAAAATACGCTGCCGCGAGACCGTTTTATCATGGCGGGCAGAACCGATTTGGCCGCCGCGAATGCGCCGACGACCTCTACCCGGTAAATATCCTCGAGCGCCGCATAGGACATGTCCAGCGGCTCACATGCCGTAAACTCCCCCCGCACATTGTAGATAAGGACATCAATATCACCCATTTCATCGGCAACCTTTGCCAGGGCCGACTCAATGGTCTCCGGTCGGGCGGCATCGGCTGAAAAGTACCTGACGTTGGCCGTAACAGCGCCCCCAGCTTCAATGGCGGCCTCCATTGCTGCTGCGCTACCGGCCCCGGAACGCGAGATCAACGCGATGTCGAACCTCTGGCAGGCGAATTTCGCCGCCAGGGCGCGGCCGAGGCCTTCTCCGGCGCCAATAATTGCGCATACAGGTTGTGACATTGTCGCCTCTCTCAAATCAGTCGGTGTTGGTAAGTTAACAGGATACCGTGGCCGAACACCACACCATCCAGTCAGAATCCAAATAGAATTTCGCCTTTGGTTTTTTGAAGGCTACAGACATAATTACCTTGCTGATGATTGCGGGTATGATCGGTTAACAGGAGGGCTCAAATGCTCAATACCACGGCACAAGCCGTCACAGGGGAAAACAGTTCCGGCCTGTTTAATTATCTGGACGGGACCGTACACCCGTCGCTATTCCGCAATGGCGAGGTGCTGACGGTACGCGATGCTGACGGCAACGATTCCGGCACGGTCGGCATGAATCTGGAAGAGAAAGAGCTGGTCGTATACAACGCACGCGCCTTAGGCGATGACGAGCGGCCAACCTGCCACACCCATGGCTTCGAGCTGTTGAACGCATCGCTCGACGATGATGGTCTTAACTTCTTCGATCATGATGACGTTGTGCGTGACTACTATGGGCAATGCACGCGTCTCGTGGCGGAAAACACCGGCGCACGCGCCTTTGCCTTCGACCACAACATCCGTTCCGCGTCGGGCAAACAGTCGCAGAAACGAACCATCGGCGGCCAGCCCGTGCAGGAACCGCTGCATCTTGTTCATGGTGATTACACCCTGTATAGCGCGCCACAGCGGCTGCGCGATCTCACGCGACCGCCCGGTGGCAATGATACCCTGCGCTCTGTTCTGCACGCGGGTGAATCGCTTGTTGATCCTATGGATGCCCGGCGGGCGCTTGAAGGCGGGCGTTTCGCCATCATCAACGTGTGGCGCAACATCGCTGATACGCCGGTAACCGTTCATCCTTTGGCGTTATGTGATGCCCGGTGCGTTGACCCGCAAGACCTTGTGGTCTTTGAAATACACTATCAGGACCGCGTGGGTGAGAACTACTTCGCCAGG
>JAJFIE010000299.1 GCA_021775275.1 Rhodospirillales bacterium
GGCGCGGCGAAGGTGAGGAATGCCGCTGATCGGCAGACCTGCATCTCGATCAACAGTGACTGACTTTCATGGGTGCTCATACCCAGTGACTGACCCACTGGCTGACTGCGCCAGCGGGCGGGCAGTCCGCGCTCGTAGAGCGCATGGCCGGTCTCATGCAGCACACCCATGAGGCTGGAGGTGAAATCCGCTTCGTCGTAGCGCGTGGTGATTCGCACATCATCGGGTACGCCGCCGCAAAACGGGTGCAGGCTTACATCCAGTCGGCCATGGTCGAAATCGAAACCGATTTGTTGCATGAGAGTCTCGGCCAGTGCCCGTTGCCTGGCAATGGGAAACGGCCCTTTCGGCGCAACGACTGCCGGTTGACTCGCCTGATAGTCGAGCACCTGCCCGGTGAACTCGGGCAGGAAGGCAGCCAGATCATTGAACACATTGTCGATATCCGCCGTGCGGCCACCCGGTTCGAAATCATCCAGCATGGCGTCATAGAGACCCAGGTTCAGAACGGTTGCCTTGGCTTCCCCCGCTTCACGCACCAGCGCAAAAAGTGCGGTCAGTTCAGGAAGGATGGATTTGAAATCTGCCGCCGGGCGGGCTTCGCGCCACTTGGCCTCGCAGGTTGCCGAGGCTCTGGTCAACGCCTCGACAAGTCCTTCGTTGAGGGCTGTGGCCTTGAGCCAGCGGTGCCTGATTTCCCTGAGGTTCGCCTGTTGCCAGGCATCGAGGCCGGTATCGGCCTCAGCGGCATCCAGCAGATCGGGGATTTCCGGCGCCGTGAGCATGGTGTGGCTCACGGTGTTCAGCACGGCAAGCTGTTCCGCTCGCGCCGCGCCGCCACCGGATGGCATCATGGCGGACATATCCCAGTAGAGTACCTCGGTTGCCTGATTAAGCGCGCCCAGGCGCGCCATGCGGGTTTCCAGTTGCTGATAAGGGGTTGCTGAAACAGTGGCTGGCAAGGGGTAGCTCCTGTGGTTATTCCATCTGGTATTTTGCAAGACAACTTCCGTATACGGCACGCGATCAGGTTTGACCATAGGAGGCCTAAAGTCGACCGAATGGGGGCAGGTTCAGGCCGACGAACAGCAATACATGGCGGCATTTGGTAATCATGGAAGCGCTTGACAGAAATGTTATATTATAACAATTTCGAATTTTCCATATCCGTTCCTGCCCATGAAAGAGTGCCATGAAAAAACAACCTAACTGTCGCCGCGCCATGTTGGGGTTCGTTGTGGCGTCCGTACTGGTATTGGTTCTGACTCAGGCGCGGGGCGCCATGGCGGCAGGCGAACCGCCACGGGTGGTGGCGTCCATCGCGCCGGTGCACAGTCTGGTTTCCATGGTCATGGCGGGGGTGGGAGAGCCAGCGCTACTGTTGCCGGGTCAAGTCTCGCCGCACGCCTATCACCTGAAGCCATCGGACGCGACCCTGTTGGAAAATGCGCAACTGGTATTCTGGATCGGCCCGGCACTGGAAACGGTGTTGAGCAAGCCCATGGAAACCATTGCCGCCGGTGGGACATCGGTCCAGCTGATGGATGCGCGCGCCATGAAAATCCTGCCACGCCGGGCGGGCGGCGTTCTGAGTCATGATAGTGACGGGGATGATGGTGCGGACGATGGTGAGGGCAGTGCCGACCCCCATGTGTGGCTCGATCCGGTCAATGCGATTGTCATGCTGTTTGTGATCTCGGAAACTCTGGGTGAGCTGGATCCGGGGAATGCGGCCATCTACCGCGCCAACGCGATCGCCGGGATCAACCGGCTAAAGCGACTGGATTCGGAGATTGACGCGGCGCTGGCTGACGTGCGCATGGCATCCTATGTTGCGTTCCATGACGCCTATCAATACTTCGAGGAACGGTATGGCCTCACCCCGGTGGCGACGATTGTCATTGACCCCGAACGTATGCCGGGGGCCAGACGGGTGAGCGATGTGAAAAACGCCATTACACAGTCGGGCGTAGGCTGCGTGTTCACTGAACCACAGTTTGATCCCCGGTTGGTGTCCACGTTGATTGAAGGAACGGGCGCACGGGCGGATGAACTCGATCCGCTCGGCGCGGGTATCCCGCCCGGCCCATTATTCTATGACGCGATGTTACGCGCCATGGCGCAAAACTTGGTGAGCTGTCTAAGCAGCCAGTAAGACGGTTAGTCCGCGATCCGCTAGCAGCAGCAGGAAGATCAGAAACAGATAGAGGATCGAAAACAGGAACAGCGGCTTCGCCGCAGCTTCGTCTTCGGTCTTCCACATGCGCCAGGCCCGGCGCAGGAACTCAATACCCAGAATGCCAACACCCACGCCATACAGCCAGCCTGACATGCCAATCGCCACAGGCACGGCGGTGGAGAGGATCATCAGAACCGTATAGATAATGATCTGTCTGCGGGTTTCGTGCTCACCTGCGACCACGGGCAGCATGGGAACACCGGCGTTTTCATAGTCGCCCCGGCGAAACAGCGCCAGCGCCCAGGTGTGTGGCGGCGTCCACAGGAAGATAATAAAAAACAGCGCAATGGCGCCAAGTCCGACGTCGCCGGTGACGGCGGCCCAACCGATGACCGGGGGCAATGCGCCGGATGCGCCGCCGATGACAATGTTCTGCGGTGTGCGACGTTTCAGCCACACGGTATAGATAAGCACATAATAGAGGATGGTCGCCGCCAGCAGGATAGCCGCCAGATTATTGACGGAAACCGCCATGATGGCGACGGAGCCAATGCTCAACGCCACGCCGAACGTCAGTGCTTCCCACGGGTTCAGTCGGCCAGCGGGCAGCGGGCGGTTCATGGTGCGGGCCATGTGCAGATCGATATCGCGGTCATACCACATGTTAATAGCGCCGGATGCACCCGCGCCAACGGCGATGCACAGAACGGCAATGATGGCGGTGTCCAGATGGATGGTTCCCGGCGCCATCATCAGGCCGACCCAGCCGGTGAAGACGACCAGTGACATAACCCGGGGTTTCAGAATAAGCGCATATTCCACCACGCGGAAACGTGGCTGGCGTTGATCAGGGGCTTCCTGATCCGCCGAATCGGCAGATGCCGGGTTTTGATCTGCTGGGTTCATGGTCTGTTCATACTGCCCGATTGCCGGCGCAACAAGGCTCTTGCACAAATCCAGATGAACATAATGCCGCCGATCACGGCAATGGCCGCGCCGATACCGTTCATGTAAAGCCCGATGATAGCGCCGACTTCCTCCAGGCCTTGCGCCTCACCGGCCGTCTTGCGGGGCGCACCATACCCTCCGGCCAGGAACAGGCCGACCGAGGCGATCATCTGTCCCATGGCGTACAACCATACCAGCACTTTGACAGCGCGCCCCAATACTACAGGACGTCCGACGCCGGGTAATACGAAGCGCAGGAACAGGCCCATGAACACAAGATTCACGGCGGCAATGACGGCGTGATAATGCGCCGGTGTTCGTGTGTCTGCGCCATCCACGAACAGGCCAAGATACCCTCCGATGGCAAATGTCAGCAGCGACAGGAACAGACACTGGAAACCCAAATCTTCCCACGGCAGACGATCTCCGACGGGACGACGTCGAAACATGATCGCCAACGCCACGCTCATGACCACGACGGGGGGCGCCAGCAAATACTGCAAATCCGTGAAGATTTGCCGCAGTTCACCGGAATTCGTATCATACAAGCCATAGAGAAGCGGCATGACGAGCGTTGGCAAGACGCATAAACGTAGCACAAACCGCAGTAATCCGCGTGGTATGGGCGGCTTGCCCATGGTGATGCAGCACAGCACGAACCATCCGCCCAGCATCAGCGTGACATTCAGGTATTGCAGGGCATGGCCACCGCCCCAGAATACATCTTCGTTAAAGCGCGCATCCACCACATCCGTCATGCGCGGCAGGTAAGCGAGAAGGAAACAAATGAGCGCGATAATGAAGATAATACTACATGCCATAGCGATATCAACGAAGGGACCCGCCACGGGTTTTCCACCAGAAACATTGGCCGCGAATCGGATGATCACCAGTACCATCGCTGCGGCAAAAACCAACAGACCGGCGTAATAAAGCGGGTCAATAATGACCGGCACATAATTATTCAAGGACGCCTCGCCGCGATCCAGCAAGCCGGAAACCGCCATCAGCAGAGTACCGGCATAGGCGAAAATAATGGCAGGTCGACCGAGCACAGCCAGTCTCACTTTATCGCCGGGGGCAGCCATTGCTGTCGCTGTACTTGTCAGCACACCGAATACCGCCATGAACCAGACCACGAAGGAAAACACCACGTGGATCACCAGACCTTTTTCGAAAAATCCGATGGGCCATGGGAGGGTGTCCTCGATGCCGGGGATGCGGCTGATCGCCAGTAACAGGGCGAAGACACCGGCAAGCGCCAGCGCGCCAATGCCCAGCGCCGCCCATGCGCGTACCTCTGCCGTCATCTGTGTTTGGCGGACACTATCGCGAAACGCCGAAAGAAAATCGACAGACGGGGCGGAAGCAGAGGAGGATGCGTGAGATTCCATAAACTAAGGCGCCACTATGGTCCCTGGTAAGGGAAAAGATGAACGGTCATGACGTATACAGCCACGCCTGAAAGACCAACCCACATCCACAGCGGCCAGGTAAAGCGGGCAATCTGGCGATGCTTTTCGAAATTACCCTTGAAGGCCCGCCACACTGTCACCGGCACCATGCCGGTTATGATGATCGCGCCCAGAACATGGGTGATCAACAAGGTGAAATAGAACGGGCGGATCAGCCCTTCACCGCCAAACTTTGCAAACCCGGAGTTGGCCTTGTAAATGACATAGAAGACTAGAAATAGGGCGGATGTCACGAGCGCGCAGATCATAGCAACCTTGTGGCTCTGCTTGTCTCCACGCCGGATATAGACATAGGCGACAGTCAGGAAAATCACCGTTACGCCATTCAGGGCTGCGATGATATGGGGGAAGTCCGTGATGCCCATGATGTGTGATCAGGACATCTTTACGATGATGCTGACGTACATAAAAATGGCCATGCTGATAAGAATGGCTCCGAGTACCCATTTATTCATGGTATGGTTTTCCTGATTTGCGATTCTATGCATTGCCGAAGGGGATATCCACAAACGGCTGCGCATCATTACAGCGACACTACAAGAAAATCAATCACGGGGATACAACAGGGGTGCGCAGGCGGAAATCGCCGAAGAAAGCACGTTTCAGAGGGTACATTGAGGTGTTGAAAATTCGAAGAAATTATAAAAACACCTTTGCAAACCTATGGGGTCATGGTAGCAAAATCGGAAATTCGCCCAAAGACACAATCGTTGTATGGGTACTTTAGCTGGAATGCGCAACGAGTGGTCCATGATAACCATAAGTGCGAATTCCCAATGACAAATTGATTTAGGTTAACTTGGATGGGTGACATGCTGAAAAGACTGTCTGTCTTCGTGTTGACGCTGATGGCGGGAGCCATGGTGCTGGGTGGAGAGGTCATGGCGCAACAATATCGTTCCGAGCCATGGCAAATGGGGTTCCAGGAACCGCGTTCGCCGTCCGCTGAACGGATTTTTGCGTTCCATGACATGTTGCTCGTAATCGAGGCCGCAATTGTGATCTTCGTGCTGGGGATTATGACCTACATCATCGTCAAATTTAATTCCAAGGCCAATCCAACACCGTCGAAGACCAGCCATAACACGCTGCTGGAAGTGGTCTGGACGATCGTTCCAATTATCATTCTCGTGGTGATCGCGGTGCCGTCCCTGAAACTGCTGTACTTCACGGATCGCACCTATGATCCGGAGTTGACCATCAAGGTCACCGGCAATCAGTGGTACTGGACCTACGAATACCCCGATAACAACGACATTGAGTTCGACAGTGTCTACGTTCCCGATGATGAACTGGAGGAAGGTCAGCCGCGGATGCTCTCCGTGGACAGCCCACTTGTTCTGCCGGTGGACACCAACATCCGTATTCTGCTGGCCTCCAATGACGTGATCCATAACTTCGCCATGCCGGCGCTGGGCTTGAAGCTGGATACTACGCCGGGCCGGGCCAACGAAACCTGGGTATCCATCAATGACGAAGGCACCTACTACGGCATGTGCTCGGAACTATGCGGTGTGAACCATGGGTTCATGCCGGTCCAGATCGAGGCCGTGTCCAAGGAGGCCTTTAACGAATGGCTCGTCAGCGCGGAGGAAGAATTCGGCTCGAACGACTCCCGCTCCGACGAAGTTGTGAAATTTGCCGCGGCGTTAGGCCAGTAAGGCGAGATAAAGGAAAAGGCGAGAACAATGGCTCACGATGACCACAAGCCAGGATTTTTCAAACGCTGGTTTATGTCCACGAATCACAAGGACATCGGCACGCTTTACATAATTCTGTCCATTATTGCCGCCATCATTGGCGGCGCCATGTCCTGGTATATCCGGCTCGAACTCATGGAACCGGGCATCCAGTACATCGATGATTTCCAGTTCTATAACGTCCTGGTCACCGCACACGGCTTCCTGATGGTGTTTTTCGTCGTCATGCCGGCCATGATCGGCGGGTTCGGTAACTGGTTTGTGCCGCTGATGATTGGCGCGCCGGATATGGCCTTTCCGCGATTGAATAATATCAGCTTCTGGCTTTTGGCGGCGGCGCTCATCCTGCTGGTCATCGCGGGCCTGACCGGTGGCGGACCCGGCACGGGCTGGACGGTGTATCCGCCGCTTTCATCAGCCGAATACCATCCCGGTCCGGCTGTGGACCTTGGTATTCTCAGTTTGCATCTGGCCGGCGCGTCTTCCATTCTGGGCGCGGCCAACTTCATCACCACGATCCTCAACATGCGGGCGCCGGGCATGACCATCCACCGCATGCCGTTGTTTGTCTGGGCCATCCTGGTGACGGCCTTCCTGTTGCTGCTGGCTCTGCCGGTTCTGGCGGGCGCGCTGACCATGCTGCTCACCGATCGTAACTTCGGTACCTCCTTCTTCATCGTGGAAGGTGGTGGTGATCCGCTATTGTGGCAGCACCTGTTCTGGTTCTTCGGCCATCCGGAAGTGTACATTATCATCCTTCCTGCTTTCGGCATCATCAGCCAGATTGTCTCCACGTTCTCGAAGAAGCCTATTTTTGGCTATCTCGGCATGGCGTATGCCATGTGCGCCATTGGCGTCGTCGGCTTCGTCGTCTGGGCGCACCACATGTACATGACGGGTCTGGATGTCGACACGCGAGCGTACTTCACAGCGGCCACACTGGTTATCGCCGTGCCGACCGGTGTGAAGATCTTTAGCTGGCTCGCCACCATGTGGGGTGGTTCCATCGACTTCAAGACGCCAATGCTGTACGCATTCGGCTTCATCTGGCTGTTCGTTGTGGGCGGCGTGACGGGTGTTACCCTGGCCAATGCGGGTATGGATACGGTCTTCCACGATACCTACTTCGTGGTTGCGCATTTCCATTACGTTATGGCTATCGCCGCGATTTTCGCTATGTTCGGCGGCTTCTACTACTGGATCGGCAAGATGTGCGGTCGCCAATATAATGAAGGACTGGCCAAGATTCAGTTCTGGATTTTCTTTATCGGCGTCAATGTCCTGTTCTTCCCGCAGCACTTTTCAGGCATGGCCGGTATGCCGCGTCGTATCCCGGATTATCCCGATGCCTATGCGGGTTGGAACTACGTCAGTTCCATCGGCGCCTTTATCACGATGGCGGGGACCTTCTTGTTCCTCTGGATCGCGTATCGTACCGTAACGTCTGGTGAGAAGATCGGAGCCAATCCGTGGGGCGAGGGTGCAACGACCCTGGAATGGACGGTTGACAGCCCGGCTCCATTCCACACCCACGAAGTGCTGCCGGACATGACCGGTAAGGCTCCGGCTGAGTAGGGATCAGGTATCGTGGTGACAACAGTGACCGCAGGGAATCTTACGGTTCGCAACCGCCGCGTCGGGCTTATGCTCGCCCTGGGGGTTGTCGCCATGGTGGGCCTCGCCTACGCGTCTGTTCCGCTTTACCAGTTGTTCTGTCAGATAACCGGGTACGGCGGCACGCCGAAAGTCGGTGTGGTCGTTGAAAAGGCGACGGGTGCGGCGGCGGAACGGGTCATGACCGTGATGCTGGACGCCAATGTCAACAAGGGTCTGGACTGGGAATTCAAACCGCAGGTAAGCAAGATAAAGATGCCCCTCGGCGAGGAAACCCTAGCTTTCTATATCGCACGTAATTTAAGTGACGTCGCGATTACCGGAACGGCCACCTATAATGTAACGCCGTTCAAGGCAGCGGAGTATGTCTCCAAGATCGAATGTTTCTGTTTTACGGAACAGCGATTGGAAGCGGGTGAGGAAATGCCCATGCCGGTTTCCTTCTATATCGATCCGGAGATCATGAACGACCCCAATACCAAAGATTTGGAAAATATCGTTTTGTCATACACCTTCTTCCCGTCGCGTAAGACGGCGTCGGTGGAAACGAAAGACGACAACAGTTAATTCGACCAGGACGTAATACCCGGAATAGTTCCGGGGGGAGATAAAGCAACATGTCTGCTGAAGCGAAGAACCACCCATTTCATATCGTTGATCCGAGCCCGTGGCCGTTCGTGGGCTCGGTCGGCGCCATCGCCCTGGCCATCGGCGGCGTTATGTACATGCAAGGGGCGTCGATTTTCACCATCCTGCCGGGCTTTGCGATCATCATCTATACGTTCTACGTATGGGGCCGCGACATTGTGCGCGAAGCCAACGCTGGCAGCGAGCATACCCCCCAGGTCCGGCATGGTCTTCGTATGGGCATGGTTCTGTTCATCGCCTCCGAGGTGATGTTCTTCTTCGCCTTCTTCTGGGCTTACTTCAACGCGACGGTCCCGGCGATCAGCGCGACGGCCACCGGTATATGGCCGCCGGAAGGCGTCGTGCCATTCTCCACCTGGGGGCTGCCGTTCGTGAATACGCTGATCCTGTTGACGTCGGGCGCGACCGTCACCTGGGCGCACCATGGTCTGCGCGAGGGCAACCGCCGCACCCTGAAGCTTGGGCTGGCTCTGACTATCGTGCTGGGGCTTTTGTTCACGTCGCTCCAGGCGTACGAGTACGCCAATGCGTCGTTCTCTTTCACCGACGGCATCTACTCGTCGACGTTCTATCTCGCCACGGGCTTCCACGGCTTCCACGTGATCGTCGGGACGATCTTCCTGATGGTGTGCTACTTCCGCTCCCTGAAAGGGGATTTTACGAACGAAGCCCATGTGGGATTTGAGGCTGCCGCCTGGTACTGGCACTTCGTTGACGTGGTGTGGCTGTTCCTGTTCTGCGCCGTTTACTGGTGGGGAAGCGCCGGATACATTCCGGCCGGTTAATTCGGCGTCCATGACCGGTTATCCTGCGTTTACCACGGGACAGATCATCAGGCTTGGCATTCGGGGGCGCTGTCCCCGGTGCGGCCATGGAAAACTGTTCCACGGATATCTAAAGGTCGCAGACCGTTGTTCGGTCTGCGACCTTGATTTTTCCGGCCACGATACGGGTGATGGTCCTGTGGTGCCGCTCATGCTGCTCATCGGCGGCATCATCGTCGGGTTGGCGTTATGGCTGGAACTGCGCATTGAGCCACCCTTGTGGCTTCACGCCGTCATCTGGCTGCCCGCGGTTACCTTGTCGACGCTGGCTACTCTGCCGCTGCTGAAAGGCGTCAATATCGCCCTCCAACACCGGTATCGCTCGACAGAAGAAGAAACACCGCTCGGTGGCACATAACCCTGTGTCTATGGTCGCGGTTGCCCGGGTGCTCGTTGCTCAGGCGCAGCAAACGTCCTTGCCGTTTTGCTGGACAGGCGGGCACGCAACGTCACCATAGGAACAGTACACGCAACAATCGCCTGCAAGGGGTTTCAGGACAACACCGCATCCCGTGCAGTCGTAAAAATACTGGCATGCATCGGTGGGCATGACCTCCGTTGCCGCATGGCCGCATTCGGGGCAGATGATGGTAGAAGCCAGTATGATGTCTGGACTTCCGTCGTTGTTGTTTTCCGGTAACGCCTCAGACACTGGATTTACCCCGTTTTCAACATGGAGTAACTGACCTTAATTCAATGCCAGTTATTGATAGCAGGGATTTTATCAAACCGCCGATGGCCTGGCCAATCGCTTTTGTGTGACCTGTTTTCGCAGTTTGTGCGTGGTCAAGTCCTTGCACGATGGTTATCCTGACCCAAGTTATAATGCGAGAAAAGGCCGTTGCTCTTTCACGCCCTGTGAATGGAATTTATGACCGTGACCGACGATCCTGCACCGGATAGCACTGCCGATCAGCAAGCCCAGATGGTTGAGGCGTTCCAGAACCTGTCTGAACGCAGCCAGCGGATCGCGCAGGCGTTTATGGAACGGCAGGCCTCCAGCGACGGGTTCCAGGTCGCTGACCCCATTGTCATCGGCAAGGCGTTTATGGAGCTATCGGCCAAAATAATGGCGGACCCGGCGAAGCTGGCCGAGGCCCAGGCAAGCCTGATGCGACAGTATGCCGATCTGTGGAGCGTGGCCGCCAGGAAGATGACCGGCGAGGCCGCTGAAGCAGACAGTGCGCCCAGGTCCACACCGGCATCTGGTGACAAAAGGTTCAAGGATGACGCCTGGAGCGAGGACGCGGTCTACGATTTCATCAAGCAGTCCTACCTGCTGGCGTCGAACTGGATCTACGATACCGTCAGGGATGTGGAGGGGCTGGATTCCAAAACCCGGGAGAAAGTTGATTTTTATACCCGCCAGTATGTGAACGCGGTGTCGCCGACAAATTTTGCGCCGACCAATCCCAAAGTCATGCGCGCGACAATAGACTCCAAGGGCGAAAATCTGGTCAAGGGTTTCGAGAACCTGCTGCGTGATCTGGAGAACGGTCAGGGGCAGCTCCGCATTTCCATGACCGATACGGACGCCTTTACACTGGGCGAGAACGTCGCCGTCAGTCCCGGCAAGGTCGTCTATCAGAACGACTTGATGC
>JAJFIE010000300.1 GCA_021775275.1 Rhodospirillales bacterium
TCGATCACGTTGCCACCGCCCGCAGACGGAACTAAGATCATTTTCAACGCGGGCGAGAGACGCGAAAAAAAAGAGGGGAAAAAAGAGGCCATGATGACGGCCATCACAGTCCCCGGCGAAAAGAACGCCTATAAAAGACAACGATAAGAAAATACAGCCAGGGAGGCAGTAACAGGCAATCACCGAAATTGACGCGAGGAAGATGTCAGTGGGCGGTTGTTTTTTTGTGGAATCTTTGTGGGATCATTGATTCATTCGGGGCGCCTGGCCCCTGCGGTCGCCGCTCTGGTTGCCGACTTGGAATAGATAAACGGACTGACGGGCGATACTGGTTGGTCTTGATAAAAGTAACATTTTCACCGGTGGTTAGCCGGTGACCGGGGAAAAATTGATGACGAGTGAGCGCGCCGTTGATACGCAATGGACAGCAATCAGTGAACAGTTGCGTGCCGAAGTAGGCGAAGCCGCCTTTCAGAGCTGGATCAAACCCATTACCGTTCGCGAGGTGGAAAAAACCACCGTCCGCGTCTCCGTGCCGACACGTTTCATGCGGGATTGGGTGCTTGCCCATTACGCAGACAGGCTGGCCGAGTTGTGGGGTGCGCACGATGCCGACATTTCCGATGTGGATGTCAGCGTTCAACCGGAACGATATAGTTCCCTGAATTCCGAACCGGGAAAACCGGAGCGCAATTATGTCGGACCCATGCGGCGCGCCAGCGATGATGATGTGGTGATAAAGACAGAGCCGCGCGATGATATCAGCGCCCCGCTGGATCCGCGGTTCATGTTTGATAATTTTGTTGTCGGAAAACCCAATGAATTCGCCTATGCGGCGGCACGGCGTGTCGCCGAGGCCGAAACGGTCCCGTTTAATCCGTTGTTTCTCTATGGTGGCGTCGGCCTGGGCAAGACCCACCTTATGCATGCCATCGCGTGGCATATCCGGCGCTCGACCCCGGAACGCAATGTGATCTATCTGTCCGCCGAGAAATTCATGTACCGTTTCGTCCGCGCCCTGCGTGAACAGAACACGGTTGATTTCAAATCCCAGTTCCGTTCCGTTGATGTACTGATGATTGACGATGTGCAGTTCATCAGTGGCAAGGATTCCACTCAGGAAGAATTTTTCCATACCTTCAATGCGCTGGTTGACCAGGGCCGCCAAATCGTTATTTCGGCGGACAAATCGCCGTCTGATCTGGCCGGCATGGAAGAGCGTCTGATTTCACGCCTGAATTGCGGCCTCGTCGCCGATATTCATGCAACCACCTATGAATTGCGCCTTGGCATCCTTCAGTCCAAGGCCGAGCAGATCGGCGTCGATGTTCCGCCCAAGGTTCTGGAATTCCTGGCCCATAAAATCACCTCCAACGTGCGCGAACTGGAAGGCGGCCTGAACCGCGTTGTCGCGCATGCCCAACTGATTGGCCGGGATATCACTCTGGAGACGACACAGGAGGTCTTGCACGATCTGTTGCGGGCCAATGACCGGCGGGTCACCATCGAGGAAATCCAGAAACGGGTCGCACAGCATTTCAATATCCGGATTTCGGATATGCACTCGGCGCGCCGGGCCCGTTCCGTCGCCCGCCCGCGACAGGTCGCCATGTATCTGGCAAAACAGTTGACGTCACGCTCATTGCCTGAAATCGGACGCAAATTCGGCGGTCGCGATCACACCACGGTCATGCATGCGGTAAAGAAAGTCGACGAGCTTCGTGATCGCGATTCGAGCTTTGCCGAGGACGTGGAATTGCTGCGCCGCATGCTTGAGGGCTAACTCCCTGCCTCACGAAATCAGGCCGCCCCTTTCGCGAAATTAACTCATTGAAAACAGGTCGTTTTTCGACCTCCTCTCATATGGGAAAAAGCTTACCTTTCCTTGGTCATCTGTTATAATGCAAGCCCCTCCCAAGGGGTTGTGCATCATGGGCATGTGTCATTCAGACGCCTGACCGCACAAGATGATTTCCTGCCCGTTTTTTCGTCAGTCAATACGTCGGGGAACAGGGTATATACTGAACCGCATACGCATCATTTTGTAACGAGAATTTCTTTCCCGATGAAATTAACCATAGAACGTGCCGCGCTCCTCAAATCCCTGGGTCATGTGCAAAGTGTCGTTGAACGGCGCAACACAATTCCCATCCTTTCAAACGTTAAAATGTCCGCAGTCGATGGTAAACTTGACCTGAATGCTACGGATATGGACCTGGAAATCGTGGCTGCGGTCGAGGCAGATATTACTGCGCCCGGTTCGACAACGGCTCCGGCGCATACTCTGTATGAGATCGTCCGCAAATTACCGGACGGGGCGCAGGTGGAACTGGACGCCACAGGTGATGACGGCCAGATGGTGTTGCGCGCCGGGCGCTCCCGGTTTTCACTGACCTGCTTGCCGACGGATGATTTCCCGGTCATGGCGGGCGGCGAGCCGACGCATTCATTCAGTATGCCGGCGGGTGAGATGCGGGCGCTGATTGATCGCACCCGGTTTGCCATTTCCACGGAAGAGACCCGGTATTATCTGAACGGTATCTATGTTCATGCGGCCGAGCGTGACGGGGCGGCAGTCCTGCGCGCCGTGGCGACGGACGGCCACCGCCTCGCCAGCGTGGAATCACCGCTGCCCGAGGGCGCCGCCGGCATGCCCGGTGTCATTGTCCCCCGCAAGGCGGTATCGGAGTTGCGCAAGCTGATTGAAGATCATTCGGACGACGTGGATATTGCACTCTCTGAAACCAAAATCCGTTTCACTTTTGATGGTGCGGTTCTGACCTCCAAGCTGATTGACGGCACGTTCCCCGATTACGAACGGGTGATCCCCGAGGGGAACGACAAGCATATGGACGTTGACCACCGTATTTTCGGCGATGCCGTTGACCGCGTGTCGGCCATTTCCAGTGAAAAATCCCGGGCCGTGAAGATGCGTCTGGCGCCCGGTGTGCTGACGCTGGCGGCGTCGAGCAGCGAGCATGGCAGTGCGACGGAAGAACTGGAGGTCGCCTACGCCGGTGATGAAATCGAAATCGGCTTTAATTCCCGGTACCTGCTGGATATCGCGCAGCAGATCGAGGGCGATTCAATGCGGTTTGTTCTCGCCGATGCAGCATCGCCGACCATCATTCGTGAAATTGACGATGCCAGTGCGCTTTATGTCCTGATGCCCATGCGGGTCTGACGGGCCTCATCCATGCGTGGTCAAGAGCGGGCGACCTGACAGATATGTTTGGCGCTCAAATTCGGAAAAAGGTGATGACTACGGTGATGTCCGGTTCAACAGGAGCACCGATTCAGACCGGGGTTGCAGGCAGTGCGTCGGCGTCTGCCGGTGATGCCAGTGAATCCGCCCGTGAATCTGTGGGGGCGCCGTTTCCGGCGGCGGTCGAGCGTCTGACGCTGACGGATTTCCGGTGTTACGAAAATGTGAGGATGGAAACCGGTGGCCGCTCGGTTGTCCTGACCGGCCCGAACGGTGCCGGGAAGACCAATGTTCTGGAAGCCGTTTCCCTGTTGACGCCCGGCCGTGGACTGAGGCGCTCGAGCTTGTCTGAAGTTGCCCGCCAGGACGCGGTCCGGCGCACTTCTGGCGCGCCCTCGCCCCGCGCCTGGGCTGTCGCCGCCAAAGTCGCGACGCCAACAGGTGTGGCGGATATCGGGACCGGTCTGGCTGGCCCCGGCGCGGAAAAACGTACCGTTCGTATAGATGGTGATAACGCCAGAAATCAGGCTGCGCTGTCGGAATATCTGGACGCCCAGTGGCTGACGCCGCAGATGGACCGCCTGTTCATTGACGGCCGGCCTGCCCGGCGACGATTTCTGGACCGGCTGGTATACGGCTATGATCCGGCTCATTCGGGTCGCATCAGCGCCTATGAGCACGCCATGCGTGAGCGGGCGCGGCTGTTACGGGATGGCGCTCCGGATACGGCGTGGCTGACGGCGCTTGAAGACACCATGGCGACCAAGGGCGTCGCCGTCGCGGCGGCGCGCGGTGAACTGGTGGACCGTCTCGGCCGGTTTTGCTGCGCTTCGCATGGACCGTTTCCGGGCGCAGAACTGACCATTGACGGCGATGTGGAACGCTGGCTCGGCGCCGGTCCGGCGCTTGAGGCGGAAGATAATCTGCGTGGCGCGCTGGCGGCGTCCCGCGCCCAGGACAGTGCCGTGGGCGGCGCGCAGGTGGGGCCACATCGCAGCGACCTGCATGTGCGCCATCTGGACAAGGATCAGCCCGCCGAGTTGTGCTCGACCGGGGAACAAAAGGCGTTGCTGATCGCCATCGTCCTGGCGGACGCCCGCATGGCGGCGGCGGAACGGGGCCGTGTGCCGGTTCTGCTGCTTGACGAGGTTGCGGCGCATCTGGATCAACAACGGCGCGAGGCGCTGTTTCAGGAATTGTCGGCCATTGGTGCGCAAGTGTGGCTGACGGGAACCGACAGGGGGTTGTTCGAACCTCTGGCCGGGGAAGCGCTTTTCTTTTCGGTTGCGGCAGGCGCCGTAACCCCTGAACTGGAGACGGTTTAACAACCATGAGTGACGAAACCCAAAATCCGGAAGTCGATGAGGCGGAAACCAGCAACGTATATGATTCCGAGTCCATTAAAGTCCTGCGGGGGCTGGAGGCGGTTCGCAAGCGTCCGGGCATGTATATCGGTGACACCGACGATGGCTCCGGCCTGCATCACATGGTCTACGAGGTGGTCGACAATGCCATTGACGAGGCGCTCGCCGGTCATTGCGATATGGTCAAAATCATCCTGAACGGTGATGGATCGGTTACCGGCAGCGATAACGGGCGCGGCATTCCGGTGGATATTCATGCCGAAGAAGGTGTCTCCGCCGCCGAAGTAATCATGACCCAGCTCCACGCGGGGGGGAAGTTCGACCAGAATTCCTACAAGGTCTCCGGCGGCCTGCATGGCGTCGGGGTTTCCGTGGTGAACGCACTTTCCGACTGGCTGGAGCTTCGCATCTGGCGTGACGGCAAGCAGCACGATGTCCGCTTCGAAGATGGCGAGGTTGTCGCCCCGCTGGCAATTACCGGCGATGCGCCCATGAAGGAAGACGGCTCTGGCCCCATATCGGGGACCCAGCTCACCTTCATGCCGTCACCCAAGACCTTCACCAACACGGATTTCGACTTTGCCACCCTGGAACACCGGTTGCGGGAACTGGCGTTCCTGAATTCCGGCGTGGCCCTGCGTCTGACGGATGCCCGCAGCCCGGAAGTTGTCGATGTGGACCTGCACTACGAAGGCGGCCTACAGGCTTTCGTGGAATATCTGGACCGCTCAAAGAACGCCGTCACGGAACGGATCATCACAGGGGTGGGCGAGCGCGATGGCGTTGTCATCGAATTCGCCATCCAGTGGAACGACAGCTATCACGAGACCACGTTGTGCTTCACCAACAATATCCCGCAACGCGACGGCGGCACGCACCTGGCCGGGTTCCGGGGTGCGCTGACCCGGACCATCAATAAATTCGCCAACGAAAGCGGCGTGGCGAAAAAGGCCAAGGTCAACATCACCGGCGATGACGCCCGCGAAGGGCTGACCTGTATCGTTTCGGCCAAGGTGCCGGATCCCAAGTTTTCATCGCAAACCAAAGACA
>JAJFIE010000004.1 GCA_021775275.1 Rhodospirillales bacterium
TGATGATTATCGGCGTCGGTCTTGCCCTGGCATTCGATGCAATGCTGAGGCTTGCGCGGTCCTATGTCAGCGGCTGGATGGCGGCGCGGTTTGAACATCTTGCCGGTTGTAACGCCATGGAACGGCTTATGCGTACGCCGATTGTGGATTATGAACATCAAGGCGCCGGCGTTCACCTCGAACGAATGAACGCGCTCGGCGTGCTGAAAGAATTTTATGCCGGTCAGGCAGTGTTGGCGGTTTGTGACCTGCCGTTTGCCGTGATTTATCTGGCTGCGATCTATTATCTGGCGCAACACCTGGTCCTTGTTCCCATCGCCCTGATCATTGCATTTTTCATTGTTGCCGCAATCGTCGGCAAAAAACTCAAAGCCTCGCTGGAAGGCCGCATGATGGCGGATGACCGTCGGTACAATTTCATCATCGAAGTTCTCGGCGGCATTCATACCATCAAAGGCCTCGCCATGGAGGAGCAAATGCTCCGCCGTTACGAGCGATTGCAGGAAACCTGCGCCGGGGCGGAACGCGAAGTATCGCTGAACAGCGCTTCGGCCATCGGCGTTGGAGCAATTTTTTCACAACTGACCATGTTCGCCGTTGTCGGGTATGGCTCGACGTTTGTGATCGATGGTGTGTTGACGGTCGGTGGCCTTGCGGCCTGCACGATGCTTGCGGGGCGTTCGATGCAGCCGTTACAGCGCGCCGTTGGAATCTGGACACGATTTCAGTCGATTTCCCTGGCGCGGGAACGGTTGCGGGAACTGTTTCGTATGGTTCCTGAATCAGCGGATGATATGCCGGCTCTGGAAAACGTTCAGGGCGATCTGGCGATGCAAAATGTCAGTTTTAATTTTGGCAAAAACCGTGACGGTGAAGATTTGCCGGCCGTATTTTCCAATGTGTCACTGACTATAGAAGCTGGTTCTGCTGTCGGTATCAGAGGCGCTAACGCCAGCGGCAAGACATCTTTGCTGCTTCTCATGAATGGTATTCTGCACCCGACCAGCGGGCAGGTGTTTGTCGATGGCATGGATATTGCCCGATTTGATCCGGTGTCGGTTCGTCGCGAGGTCGCTTATCTTCCACAGGAAGGGGCCTTGTTCAATGGAACCCTGCTTGAAAACCTGACGATGTTTCGCCAGGAAAAAGAGATTATTGCATTCGATATGGCACGTTTATTGGGTCTCGATAACGTCGTGGCGCACATGCCCATGGGCTATGATACCCAGGTTGCCGACGGTGCAGGCGAATCGATGCCACGTGGCATTAAACAACGCATCGCCATTGCCCGCGCGTTGGTGGATAAACCCCGCATCCTCTTGTTTGATGAAGCCAACACCGCCATGGACAGCGCCGGTGACGCCATGCTGAAAGATTTGCTTGAGCGATTAAAAGGTCGCGTAACCCTGGTGCTGGTTTCCCAGCGTCCGTCACTGCTCGAACTTGCCGACGATGTCTATGAAATCAAAGACCATGGATTGGTGCCTTATATTCCGGAACATCGTGGCGGTGGATCATGACCACCTTTTTTCCGAAGATAGAGGGCGTGGATGATGGCCGCGTGGCGATGCCACCAGTCGAAGACAGCATGACGGAGCGTGGAATTGCTCCTGCCGCAGCGGATATTGCGTCCAGACAGAAAAAAACAACAGCCGAAAAATTCAGGGATGCGCAAGCAAAGGCCAAGAGCACGGCAGCTTCCGACAAACCCGCAAACCAGAGCGGCGACGCCGACCGACCTCGTCCATCAGGAACCGAGGCTGAGGTAGCTTCTGATTCATCGACAAAACCGGGCCCTGGATCAAACTTTTCACCGAGACGTGCAGCGCGCAGGAAGAAAGCGACCCTGCCAGAAGCGCGATTGGAGGATTTGAAACCCGCACCGGAAGAAACCGTAACCCCGGCTCCCCCGGGCGCGAGTGTGCCAGCAAAAACTGACACGGAGACGGTTGCTGTTACCGATGAAGCAACCGTAGCAACTGCCCTCGCGGAAAACGCGGCGCCGACGTCACCTCCCGGTTCACCGCCACCGACTCCTCCTGGTGATGTCGGTGACGTAGATGATTCTGGCCCGGAGGAGGATCATACCCTTGCGTCGGCGTTGCATGCGTTGACGGTATCAACCGATTTGTCGAACTGTCTGGTGCCCCTGTTGCAGGGACTTGGCTGGCGCGGGCACCCACGCCACGTTGCCGAATCTATTCCGCATTTTCTGGATTCACTGGATATTACCTCTTTTCGGAACATTTTTGCGAACCTGCGGTATGAAAGCTGGCCACTAAAACTTTCCCTTTCCAAGATCGACAGGCGATTAATGCCCTGTCTGTTTTTGCCGGAAAAGGGTGATGCGCTCGTTATCCTCGGGATTGAGGGTGGCATGGTGCAGGTGTTCGATGGTGGGAAAAACGCCTATGAAGAAATTCCTCGCACGCCTCTGCATGGGGAAGTCTACGTATTTCATCAACTCGAAACCGATGCGCAGCAGAACCTTAAGGCGAAACTTGGCTGGTTCCGGGCGATCAGCGAACGGTTCCGGGGGTTGATTTATCAAACCCTTGGATTGACCCTGATGTTGAATTTACTGGCGCTGGCGACACCTTTGTTTGTCATGGCGGTCTATGACAAGGTCGTGGCGACCGGGTCGCTTGAGACTCTTGCTTATTTCGCCATCGGCGTCGTAATTGCCATTGCTTCCGACATGGTCCTGCGCGGACTGCGTGCCCGAACCCTGGCGTACATTGGCGCAAGGCTGGATAATATTGTTGGCAACGCAGTATTCCAACGCATCCTGTTTTTGCCCCCATCATTTACTGAACGCGCGACAGTGGGGGCTCAGGTTGCGCGCATCAAGGATTTTGAAAGTATCCGCGACTTTTTTACCGGGCCCATTGCACTGACCTTCATCGAATTACCTTTCACAATCATATTCATTATCGTTATCGCAATTCTCGGCGGACCGGTTGCTTTCGTGCCAATGGTGATGATGGCGCTATTTCTTCTGCTTGGCGCTGTGGTGCAGCCGATGATCCAGCAAAGTGTCGCCAAGGCGGCAAAAGGCTCGTCGCGTCGTCAGGAGTTGATGGTCGAAACACTGGGCGAAATGCGCGCCGTAAAAACGTCAGCTGGTGAAATAAAATGGCTTGAACGTTATCGTGACAATTCCGCCCGTTCTGCACTCAACAGCTTTTACATTTCGCAATACAGTGCATTGATCCAGACAATTTCCAGCGTGTTGATGACGGGGGCCGGGCTGGCGACTGTGTCATTTGGGGTGTTTCGGGTTTTGGGTGGCCATATGACCATCGGCTCACTGGTCGCATCCATGATTCTGGTCTGGCGTATTTTGGCTCCGCTGCAAACGGCCTTCGTCTCCATGACCCGTTTGACGCAGGTGAAATCCAGTATTGGGCAGATTAACGGCCTGATGAACCTGAAAGCCGAGCGCGAGCCTGAGAAAGTTGTAAACCCGCTTAACCGGTTCAAGGGTTATGTCTCCTTGTCACGCGTATCCATGCGCTATAATCCTGAGTCTGACCCTGCTTTGGTGGGCGTAAGTTTCGATGTGGAGCCTGGGGAAATCGTTGCCATTATCGGCGGTAATGGTTCGGGTAAATCAACGATTTTGAAGTTGCTTTCAGGGCTCTATACTCAACAGGCTGGTAGTGTCCGGGTGGACGATCAGGATCTGCGTCAACTTGACGTGATTGAACTGCGCCATGCGATTGCATACGTGCCCCAGACTATTCAATTTTTCTATGGCACCATTGCCCAGAATATGCGGCTGACCTATCCCACGGCGTCCGATGAAGAACTGCGATGGGCGGCGAAAGAAGCTGGTATACTGGACGAAATTGACGCGCTGGAGCAAGGCTCCGGTAAATGGAAAAAAACGGGATTTAATGTACGGATTGGTGATTCCAGCGCAGCCCAGATGCCAACGAGTCTGCTGCAAGGTTTGAACCTCGCCCGGGGGTATTTGAAACGTGCTCCCATCATGTTGTTTGATGAGCCGGGCAATGGTCTTGACTATGACGGTGACCAGATTTTCATGAAGAAGATTGATCGATTACGCGGACACACCACTGTCTTTATTGTTACCCACCGTCCCAGCCATCTGAAAATCGCCGATAAAATCATATGGATGGATACAGGTCATATTCGCGCTATGGGGCCCGCTGCAGAAGTATTGCAGCAGATGCCGAAGAATTTTGTGTGATGAGTTAAATGAATCCAATGAATGAAACATCACCAAATCCGGTTGTAGATCAACCCGGCAAGAGAGCCGAGAAGGAAACCGTCAAACGTGGTGATCGTCAGACACGGTTTCTTGCCCAATCCGTTATTCTGGAAGAATCGGGTGGTTCCGGGCTGATCAGGTGGGCCATCGTCACCATCAGTCTCGCCATTTGTGCTTTCCTGGCATGGGCCGCAGTGACAAGTGTGGATGAAATCGCGGTAACATCAGGCGAAGTTGTCCCCACCGGTCGAGTGCAGACAATTCAACATCTCGAAGGGGGCCTGATTTCCGAAATACTGGTGGAAGAGGGAGGCTTTGTTGAAAAAGGACAGATCCTTGTTCGATTGGGCCAGGCTTCCGCTTTTGCTGAATTATCACAGCAAACTGCGCGCCTGGCATCCCTGCAGCTTCAATCGGAAAGACTGCGAGCCCTCGGTGAAGGGCGGGTGCCGGATTACTCGTTTTTGGGGCCTGAGTATAAATCTTTATTGGCAGATCAGATCCGAATTTACGAAAGCTCTCTCGTGGCATCAGAAAATCGCCGGTCTGTCGTTCAAGATCAGATAAAACAACGCGAAGCAGAGCTTTCCATTTTTCGTGAACAGGAAGAGACGCTGCTGCGTAACCTGGAGTTTCTGGAGGAAGAACTGGTTATGCGAGAGTCCCTGTACAATCAGGGGCTGACATCGCGGTTGGTTTATCTGGATGTGCAAAAGGAAGTGAATGACGCAGTAGGCGATTTAGCCAAACTGACCAGCGAGAGAAAAAAATCTGCAGAAG
>JAJFIE010000031.1 GCA_021775275.1 Rhodospirillales bacterium
TTCAAAAACCTCAGCCGCAATATTCACGGCATTTTCCAGAAGACGCACGCGGGCCTGGGTGGTAATCAGGGATTGCCACGCCAGATTGACCTGCTCGGTCACCTTGCGCTGCACGAAGGCATGGTTGTCCTGGCTGGCGCGGTAATTATAGGTTGCCTGATCCATGCTTGCAGGGGTCGCCAGGCCGGAAAACAGGTCCCACGTTGCCCGCACCAGGACGGTATAATCGCGCCGGATTCCTATTGTGGTATCGTTATTCTTTTCGTAATTGGCGACGCCTTCCAGATTGATGGATGGAAATAGATCGGCGCGCGCCGAAAGTCGGGTTTCCCGGGCCAGTTCCACACTGGCGGCGCTGTTGTCCACGGCAGGGTTTTCCTGCAAGGCATTGGCGACGGCATCATCCAGCGTGTTGGGAATTAACTTTATAGGTGGCCAGGGATCGAACATGTCTTCCAGATCGGGTGAGCGTCCGAAAACCTGATCATATCGACTGGAGGCATCTGTCAGCGCCCCTTCGAAACTGACCAGTCGTTCTTTGGCGATTTGCAGGCGTGATTTGGCTTCCAGCACATCGACGGCAATGCCGGACCCGCGCCGGACCCGTTCATCTTCCAGATTGAGTTGCTGTTCGATATTTTCAACATTCTCCAGGCCCAGGTCCACCAGACGTTTCTGGCGCAGCACGTCAATATAGGCCGTGATCCCTTCAAACAACGTTGTCTGGCGGGTTTGCTCCAGCGCGATGTCGGACGCTTCTGTATTCAGGCGCGCGGTCTGAATTGATGACAGGGTGGAATTGCCGTCAAACAGGCTCTGTGTGACCGTCAGGGTCGCAGTCTGCTTGGCGCGGGCAAAATCATTTACGGACGGGCTGTCAATAAACTGCGGCCCTGAATCCGTGGCCAGGGAGACCGTTGGCAGCAGACCGGCAGATGCCACGTCGACTCCCAAACGCGAGGATTCCACGGTCTTTTCAGCGGCCTTGATATTTGGATGTTCTATCAGCAGATAGCCCAGCGCCGTTTCCAGCGGAAAGGCATTGGCGAGCCCCGGGGCAATCAGGTACGATCCCGTCAACAATGCCGCCACAAAACGCCGGAATTTCGGCACGGCGACAGACCCGCCAGTTCGAATATCCGAATCCAAACCGGCGGAGAGTCGGTTGATCCGGAAAAAATTGTTTCGAATCAAGACGTTCCCCGCAATGCAACGGTTATCATAGCCTATATTAGCCCCAAAATAGGGGGGGTCTGTCAAGGGTAATTCACCATATCTGGTATGGTGCGGAGACGGCCATGGGGTTTAGGGGCTTATTGGCCGAAGCCTCCGCCACCCGGTGTCTCGATCAGGAACACATCGCCGGGATTCATTTCCACGCTGTCGGCGCCGGCCAGTTCCTGCTCGAAACCATCGGCCCGGATAACCCGGTTGCGGCCCAGTTGCCCCGGCCCGCCACCGTCAACGCCAAAGGGCGGCACGCGGCGGTGATCGGACAGGATGGAGGCGGTCATGGCCTCCAGGAAGCGCACGCGTCGAATGGCGCCGTGGCCTCCCCGGTATTTACCCTTGCCACCTGATCCGTGACGCACGGAGAAGCTCTCGAGCAATACAGGGAACCGCCATTCCAGAATTTCCGGATCCGTCAGACGGGTGTTGGTCATATGCGTGTGAACTGCATCGGTGCCATTGAAATCAGGACCGGCGCCGGACCCGCCGCAGATGGTCTCGTAATACTGATATCGATCATTGCCGAAGGTGAAATTGTTCATGGTGCCCTGCGCAGCGGCCATGACCCCCAGCGCGCCATAAAGCGCATCGGTGATGCTCTGCGATGTCTCGACGTTGCCCGCGACGACCGCCGCAGGGTAGGTCGGGTTCAGCATGCAACCCTCGGGGATAATGATGTTCAAAGGTTTGAGGCAACCTGCATTCAGGGGGATATCATCATCCACCAGAGTGCGGAAAACATAAAGCACAGCGGCCATGCACACGGCGGACGGCGCATTGAAGTTACTGTCTACCTGATCCGATGTGCCGGTAAAATCGATGACCGCGCTGCGGGTTTTCTCATCAATAGTGATTTTCACGCAGATACGGTGACCCTGATCCAGCTCGTAGGTGAATGCGCCGTTTTTCAGGACGCCGAGCACCCGGCGAACGGATTCCTCGGCGTTGTCCTGTACATGGCCCATATAGGCGTGAACCGTCGCCAGCGAGAAATGATCGACCATCTTGCGCAGTTCCTGCACGCCCTTTTCATTGGCGGCGATTTGCGCCGACAGGTCCGCTATATTCTGGTGCGGGTTACGTGCCGGGTATTTGCCGCTGCATAGCAGATCATTCAGGGCCTGTTCGCGCAGCCTTCCGTTTTCGACCATCAGGAAATTGTCGATCAGCACCCCTTCCTCTTCCACCGTGGTGCTGTCAGGAGGCATGGATCCGGGTGTGATGCCGCCAATATCCGCGTGGTGTCCACGGGATGCGATAAAGAACAACAGATCGCGGTCAGCCTCGTCATAGACCGGCGAAATCACCGTCACATCCGGCAGGTGCGTACCGCCGTTGTAGGGTGCCTTAAGGGCGTAGACATCCCCTGGCTTGATGGTGTCGCCGCGCTCGCGAATCACGGTCTGGATGCTCTCGCCCATGCTGCCCAGATGCACCGGCATATGGGGCGCATTGGCGACCAGATTACCGTCGCGGTCAAAAATCGCACAGGAGAAATCCAGCCGTTCCTTGATGTTTACGGAATACGCCGTGTTGGCCAGGGTCGCGCCCATCTGTTCGGCGATGGACATGAACAGGTTGTTGAAAATCTCCAATAAAATGGGATCCGCGCCTTCTCCGGCGTGCTGCCCCGTTCCGATAGCAATCCGGGCAGGCAGGGGAACGACACGTTCCAGCACCAGATGGCCTTT
>JAJFIE010000301.1 GCA_021775275.1 Rhodospirillales bacterium
CCTGATGGCGTGCGATAGACATCATCACGTCGTCGGCATCAACGGACTTGCCGTGATGAAATTCCATACCCTTGCGTAAATCGAACGTCCAGACCGATGCATCGGCATATGAGTCGTAAGATTCAGCCAATCGCGGAACCAACGAACCATCGGGCGCAACTTCCGTAAGCTGGCTGTAGATGGTGTAGAACAGCATTGATGTGAAGCCACTCGTGAGCTTCGTTGTATCCAGGACGTCTGTTGTTGAACCTTCGGGGTTCGCCAACGTGAGGTGCCCGCCGCGCTTTGGCGTCGCCGCCCTGGCTTCAAATGACAGCACGCCTAGCGGCAGCGCAGACATGGCGCCGACAGCCGATGCGCGCTTCATCAAGTCTCTTCTGGAAATCCTGCCGTTCACGAAGGCCTGAATATCTCTTTCGATTTTACGTCTCATTGAAATCCGTCTCCCATTTTTTCCAAACAACGTTTTGATGATTGGAATGTTGGCCACTGGCATTTTTTATTCTATGTGGCATAACTGTGATCACAGATAGTTAAGTTGTCAAGATTGTTGTTGCTCAGGCGACCAGCCATGGATCATCTTCCATGACCATGATGATGGTTGGGCCCTTGCGCGTCAGGGCGTCGCGTATGGCGTCATCGAAGGCGCTGGCACTTTGGATCAGTATCCCCGGACAGCCAAAGGCATCGGCCAGTTTCAGAAAATCAGGATTGCGTGGGTTGACGCCAATCTGGGGAATGTCCCGTTTTGTCATGCCATCACGGATCATGGCGTAACTGTTGTTGTTCCACAGGATGATGGGAATGGTCAGTTCTTCTTCCACCGCCGTGGCCAGTTCCTGCACGGTGAACATGAAGCCGCCATCGCCGACCAAAGCGATGACGTCTTTTTCCGGTAAGGCGATTTTTGCGCCAATGGCGTCGGGCAGCGCACAGCCAAGTGTGCCAAACCCGGCTGGATAAAACCAGGTTCGGGGCAGGTAGGCAGGCATAACCTGGGTTCCGGTGTACACCAGCTGTGCAATATCACCCATGATGATCGCATCATCTGGCAAGACATCCCGGATCAGGGATAACAGCCTGCAGTGCTGGTTCTCAACAGGCGTGAAGTCTGCCGTCTGTTGGGCGCGAACCCGGGTTAAATCGTCCAGTGTGGTTTTGTTGGCGCCATTGACCCCGCGAACGCGCAATTCAGCCAACAGCATTTCCACAGCTGGCCCTGCGTCGCCCTGTACGCCCACATTGGCAGGAAATGCGTCGTTGAAGCGGGCCGGATCAATATCAATGCGGATCATCTTGCCATTGACGGGCAAGTCGTAGATGAAGCTGTCGGCCTCGGCGATTTCCGTGCCGATGGCCAAAATCACATCCGCCGTACCCAAATATTCCTGAACCGCCGGGCTGATAACCCCGCCGGTCAGGCTCAAGCAATTGTTATCCGAAACCACACCCTTTCCGGCATTGGATGAAATGACGGCGGCGTTTAGCAGTTCCGCCAGTTCAGTGATGCAATCCCCGGCGCCTTGCGCGCCGCCGCCAACCATCAGAATTGGTCGCGCCGCCTGGGCCAGCATATCCGCAGCGGCGGCAATGGCTGCAACCCCCGGAACAGGACGGTCAGGGACCGTGCAGACGTTCCAGTCACCGGTCGCCGGCATCTCCATCACATCAATGGGAATGGCGATATGTACCGGGCGCGGTCGGCGTGATCCGAATATGGTAAAAGCCTGGGCGATCAGTTCCGGAACCTCGGACGGCTGGTGAACCATGGCGCTAAACGCCGTGATCGGCGCCGTGATCGCACACAGGTCCGTGGTTTCATGCAATCGCCCCCAGCCCTTGCCCAGCGATGGTGTGTCATTGGCGCTGGAAATAACCAGCATGGGGATGGAGTCGGCATAGGCCTGGCCAATGGGTGTCGCCGCGTTGGTCACGCCCGGCCCGGTGATAATGGTGCAGACGCCGGGGCGACCGGAAGCGCGTCCGTATCCATCAGCCATGAACCCGGCGCCTTGCTCGTTCCGGGGCGTCACATGGCGCACATTGCTGCCTTCAATGCCACGATAGAGTTCCAGCGTGTGCTCACCGGGGATGCCGAATACCGTGGTAACGCCATAGCCTTCGAGCAAATGCATCAATGCTTCGCCACATGTTTTTGTTGTCATGTCCGCCTCATGTAACCCGGGCAGTATTCAGCAAGGAACCTGCCGGAGGATGGTTCGCGATTTGATGAGCGCAGATGGTATCCTGCGGGAAATCAGTTCGTCAATAACTGTGATCACAGTTGAGGAAGTATTTTCAATGCCGGATTGATGATTATCAGCGGCGGATGCCATAACCATTTGGAGCTTCCGTGCCGTCTGCTTTCAGCGGTGTCCGTTTTTCGTCCATATGAATATCGTAGACTCTGGCGACGGCCGGACGCGCAAGCAGCGTGGAAATCAGATTGTGGATGCGCGGGTAGTCTTCGACCCGTCCGGGGAATATTTCCGGCCACACGGCCTGCATCACGAACAGGTAATCCAGGATGGTTCGCTTATCGCCGCAAAAATAAGGCCCATGAGTGAGCAGGCCTTCGATCACGTCGAGAACCTTTTCCAATCGCGTCATGGATGCCGCCAGAAATTGATTCTGGGTATCTTCGTCATTTGGAAAATACAGTTCCGGGTGAAACTGGATCATCACATCCGGTTGCAAGGTGGAGGCCAGATAATGAAACCATTGCAGGAACGCGCCGCGCCCGGACGTGCCGATGGGAACCAACAGGTCCGCATCGGCATGGCGTTCGGCCAGATACATGGCGACGGCTCCGGTTTCGAAAATTGTGCCTTCGTCAGTGACCAGTGCCGGAACGCGCGCATGGGGGCTCGCCCTGGCGAAATCCGGGTCTACCTGATCGCTGAATATCTGCACCCAGCGCACGTCATAAGGCACGCCGATTTCCTCAAGCACCGCGTGGGCGGTCATGGCGTATGAGTTCGGATAGGCGAACAACGTATACATTAGGGACCTCCGGGCGCTTCGTCAGAGGATATCATTCAGTTTGTCCAGAATACGGTCACGCATATCGTGACGCCCGGCCTCGATCCACGCATCCTTGTCGCTGCGCTGGAATAACCGGGGCATCCACGCTTCACCCATATAGTTATCCTGCGTGTGCTGATCCATCAGGAACTCGTTGTCCGCCGCTGCCCGGTGGACGACATCTGCGGCGATGGTGTTGGCGTCAACGGTGACGCCGCTGGCGTATTTGGTCACCGAGCCGGCAATTTCATCCGCGAGCACAAGCATCTCGATGGACCCCGTCCGACCCCCTGCCAGCATGCCCAGATTATGGATGAAGGTTGTCCCGCTCAATGCTGCGGACAACATGTTTCCGCCTGCTTCCGCAGCGGCCTGCTGATCGACGGTGTGGGCATCGGAGCATCCGGCGCCGACCCATGAAGGAATGCCCAGATATTCAAGAAACTGCACCGACACGATCCCTGCCATTGAGTATTCAGGCGAACCATAGGCCAGATCGGCCTGACGCATGTCCATAGGCAGGATCGAGGCTCCCGCCATGATCGGCGCACCGGGGCGTTCAAGCTGGTTCAGCACGATCCCGGCCAGCGATTCCACGGTAGCTTGTACGACGGACCCGGCAAGGGTCACCGGCCCGGACATGCCCGGGAACAGGGCCGGATAACAGACAACAGGAATGTTGCGTTCAGCGGCGAAACGCACACGACGACATGTTTCCTCTGGCACCCGCAAGGGTGACAGGGGCCCGGTCAGATCCATGCCACAAGGTTTCATAGCCAGCGCGTCCCACCCGCCGACTGAATCGGCGAGGAATTCCCACATGGCTGCCGTTTCCACTTCGTCATGACCAATGAAGGCAATGGGTTTGATGGTCTCTGCGGCAAGGGTCTTGAGCGTGACAAGTGCTTCTTCGTCTGCCGGAACATCCTGTGGATACCCCAACGAACCAACTGCATCGATATGATCCAGGGCCTGACACACTTTGCCGATATTGACGATATCGTTCAGTACGCACGGGCGAATTTCCTGGGTGCTATGATCAAGCGTATTGACGCAATTGCGCCCCGGCGAAAAGCTCAAGGTGTCGCCATGGGTATCGACCCGCAGCTTTCCGGTGCGGTCATAGAGTCTGATTCTAGGGGCCACGGTTTCCAGAGCCCGTTCCACAAGATCGCCGCCGAAGTGAATGAAACCGCCGTCGCCCTCGCGGCATTCACCGGTGGCCAGCAGCATTTTACGGCTGCTGGCATCATCAATGCGAACACCGGTATCCCATAGTACCGCCAGTGCACCGAGGCGCATCTGTTCCAGATCATCGTCGGTGAGAACCTGCAGGCGCAACAACCTCGGTGGTCGGGGTGGCGGCTCGCTGGCCAGCCTGAGCTGTTTCTCCTTTACCCGTCCACGACGCGCCATGATCAGGTCTCGCCTCGCGGGTTGCCATCGTCGCCAAACAATCCGATGGTTTCATTGCCCAACCGGATGCCCAACGCATTGATGAAGCGGACCCAATAGGCGAAACAGGCAATGGACTGTACGGCTTCAAGAATCTCGGTGTCCGTGGCGCCGGCGTTCCTTAATCCGTCGAGATCGTCGTGGGTCATGTCCGCCGGGGACCGGGCAAGTTTGGCGCCATATTTCAATAGTGCTGATTGTTTGTCATCAAACAAGTCAGGGGTGTCATAGGTATTATTTCGCACGGCCTCCAACATAGCGTCACCTTGTGCATCATCACCGAGCAGGGCTTTGAAATTGGCTCCATGATTGGACAACGCATAGGTGCAGTCTGCGAGGATGGCAGTCTGCGTCGCCAGCAGTTCGAGAAACCAGGGTGGGGTCACGTTGTCTTCGTTGTGCAGGATGTCCCGGTAGTGGCGATCCGCCGCGATGAGTGGTTTGGGCTGTAATGAGAAGGCGCGGTAGAGGTTATGGATTTTGCCATGGGCGGCGCCGACCTGGCTGTACATTTTAGCAAGCTCGGGCGCGGCATCATCAGGATCAATAGTTTCGATCCAGCAGGGTTCCATGTGATTGTCCTTCAGTGAATGACTCAATGCGAACTATCTGTGATCATATTTTATTTCGCTAAGGTCATCTATATTCCTGTATTTTGCCGCATGTCAATGTTCAACAAGCATACTGTGATCACAGTTTGACGAATCCCTTGTTCACTGTTATTTACAAAACCGTATTTATGTTCCCGAAGTGCGCAAAGGATAAACAGGGATGGCCATCACACCAAAACCGGGTCTCATGGAAATCGGTTATTACATGGTCGGTATATCGAAATTGCCGAGCTTTGATAAACCAATCAAGCTGTCCTCCAATGAATCAGCGCTTGGCATGAGCCCGCATGCCATTGAAGCGGCGCGTGCCGTCGCAGCAGACGCCCATCTGTATCCGGAGGTTGATACCGAACATCTGGCGGTTGCCATTGGAAAGCGGTTTGACCTGCAACCCGATCGCATGGTGTTCGGGCCGGGGTCTGATGAACTTCTGCAACGGATCGTTAATACATTTGTTGGTCCGGGACAGGAGCTGATTCACAGCGCGAACGCCTACATGCAGTTTCCCATTTACGCGAAACTGGCCGGTGGGACGCCTGTGGCGGCTCCTGATCGTGATTTTCACTATGACGTGGATGCGATCCTCGGGTGTGTGACTGAGCAGACGCGGATTGTCCTGGTGGCGAACCCGGATAACCCGTCTGGTACGCATCTGTCAGGGGCCGAGATGCGGCACCTGCACGCAGGGCTTTCGGACAATGTCCTGCTGATCATCGATGCCGCATACGAGGAGTTTGCTCTGATCGATGATTACGAGTCAGGCACGCAGCTAGTCCATGAATTTGACAATGTGATTGTCACGCGGACATTTTCGAAAGTGTACGGTCTGGCGGGCCTGCGGTTGGGGTGGTGTTACGCGCCTGAGTGGGTTGCTGACTTGCTGACCAAAATCGGACCATCGTTTCCTGTCAATGTCATTGCGCAGGCGGCCGGTCTGGCAGCCGTGGCGGACGATGGCCATACGCAGGCTGTACTGGAGCACAATGCCGAGTGGGTCAGGCGGTTCAGTACAGCGCTTCAGGGTATGGGGCTAAAAGTTTACTCCAGCCAGACCAATTTCGTGTTGGTTGGCTTTCCACCTGAGTGCGGGAAGAGTGCGGCGGAGG